>DALZBD010000052.1:0-12898 GCA_031977515.1 Bacteroides sp.
ATAATAAATTATCCCTGACGTTGTTTATACTTAGGGTTTTTCTTATTAATAACATACAAACGACCATTGCGACGAACGATCTTACAGTCTGGCGTACGTTTCTTTAAAGATGCTCTTACTTTCATATCTAATTTTTATTTATATCTGAATACGATTCTTCCTTTCGACAGGTCGTAAGGAGACATTTCCACACGCACTTTATCTCCTGGCAAAATCTTGATATAATGCATACGCATTTTACCTGAAATGTGAGCGGTGATTTCATGACCGTTCTCTAATTCTACCCGGAACATTGCGTTTGACAATGCTTCCACGATTACTCCATCTTGTTCTATTGCAGATTGTTTAGCCATATTATATTGCTTTATCTCCTAAAACTTCTTCAATATATTCGAATGTTGATAATATATCAGCTTTACCTGATCCGACAGCTACTGTATGTTCAAAATGAGCTGCACATTTACGATCTTTCGTACGCACAGTCCATCCATCGGACTCCATAACTATCTGACGATTTCCCAAAGTAATCATAGGTTCAATTGCGATGCACAACCCTTTTTTAAGTAACGGTCCGTATCCTCTTTTTCCATAATTGGGAACCTGAGGATCTTCATGCATCTCTTTACCGATACCATGACCGACAAATTCACGCACTACACCATACGAGTGAGACTCACAATATTGCTGGATAGCAAAACCGATATCACCTATCCGTTTGCCATGTACAGCATTTTCGATTCCTATGTAAAGAGACTCTTTGGTAATCTTCAAAAGATTACGAACATCTTGCGAGACTTCACCTACACAAAAGGTATAAGCAGAATCACCGCAAAAACCATTCATATAAGTACCACAGTCTACCGATACAATGTCTCCTTCATTCAGTATGATATCTCCTGGTATTCCGTGTACTACCTGATCATTGACCGAAGTACACAGTGTTCCAGGAAACGGATCACCATATTGATTGGGAAATCCTTTAAAGGTAGGAATAGCTCCGTGATCACGGATAAACTCTTCCGCTATCTTATCCAGTTCGCCAGTGGTTACTCCCGGACGAATCAGCTTAGCCACCTCAGCCAGGGTTTTTCCTACCAGGATATTGCTCTGACGAAGCAGTTCGATCTCTTCTTCTGTTTTAAGAAATATCATTCTTTATAAAGAATTAATAAGCAGCGACACCCGCGTTACGTCCTTTAATACGTCCGGATTTCAATAACCCATCGTAGTGTCTCATTAACAGATGACTTTCGATCTGCTGCAAAGTATCCAGTACTACCCCTACTAAGATCAATAGAGACGTACCTCCAAAGAACTGAGCAAATTCAGGTTGCACCTTAAATAGACCGGCAAAAGCAGGCAGGATTGCCACCAATGCCAGGAAGAACGACCCGGGTAAAGTGATACGGGACATGATCTCATCGATATATTCCGCAGTTTTCTTACCTGGTTTAATGCCGGGAATAAATCCATTGTTACGTTTCATATCATCTGCCATCTGCGTCGGATTGATCGTGATAGCTGTATAGAAATAAGTAAAAAGGATGATCATCACGGCAAACACAAAGTTATACCAGAAGCTCCTGTAGTCGGTAAGTGCATTGATCACACTGTTGCCACTACCGGATTCTGTAAATCCGATGAGTGTTACAGGAATGAACATGATAGCCTGAGCAAAGATAATAGGCATTACTCCGGCAGCATTTACCTTTAAAGGTATGTATTGACGCGCACCCCCGTATTGTTTATTACCAACAATACGTTTTGCATATTGTACAGGGATCTTACGAGTACCTTGTACAAGCAAAACAGCAGCAGCAATAACGAACAACAGGAATACAATCTCTACAAGGAACATAATCAATCCACCTGTACGTTCTGTCATTCTTGACACCAATTCCTGGAACAAAGACTGTGGGAAACGAGCGATAATACCAACAAGGATGATAAAGGAAACTCCATTACCAATACCTTTATCAGTGATCCTTTCACCCAACCACAAGATAAACATACTACCGGCAGCAAGGATTACCGTAGAAGTAACCATAAATAGTGTCCAATCCAATGAAGAATTCAACGCTGGTCCTGCCTGTGCTTTCAGGTTCAACAGATATGAAGGAGCCTGAACCAACAAAATAAGTATTGTCAGATATCTTGTGTACTGATTTATTTTCCGTCTTCCGCTTTCTCCTTCACGCTGCAACTTCTGAAAATAAGGCACTGCCATTCCCAGAAGCTGGATAACGATAGAAGCAGAGATATAGGGCATAATCCCTAATGCGAAAATAGAAGCATTGGAAAATGCTCCTCCTGAAAACATATTCAAGAGCCCCAACAGCCCTTCGCTGGTCTGCTCATGTAGTTTCGCCAACATCGCCGGATTGATCCCTGGTAATACAATAAAGGATCCAAAACGATAGATGGCCACAAACAATATGGTGATGAGGATCCGTTGTCTCAGATCCTCAATCTTCCATATATTTTTAATTGTTTCAATCGCTTTCTTCATCGAATCAGAGTTTTACGACAGTACCGCCGACAGCTTCGATAGCAGCTACCGCACTCTTTGAGAATGCATGAGCTTCCACGTCCAACTTAGCAGTCAAAGTTCCGTTTCCTAAAATTTTGATCAGCTGTTTTGCAGACACAAAACCGGCTTCAACAAAATCACTAACGCCAACTTTCTCCAAACCCTTCGCCTCAGCAAGTTTTTGTACTGTATCTAAGTTAATCGCCTTATACTCTACTCTATTGATGTTTTTAAAACCAAACTTCGGCACACGACGTTGAAGCGGCATCTGTCCTCCTTCAAATCCTATTTTCTTAGAATATCCGGAACGCGATTTAGCCCCTTTATGACCTCTGGTAGAAGTTCCGCCTAAACCAGATCCGGTACCACGACCGATCCTTTTTCTCGTTTTAGTAGAACCCGCTGCCGGTTTTAAGTTACTTAAGTTCATATTGTAATTCTTTTATTATTCAACAAATATTTACTCAACAATAGTAACCAGGTGTCTAACCTTATTTACCATTCCAAGAATTGCAGGAGTGCTTTCGTGCTCAACCACACGATTCAGTTTACGTAATCCAAGTGCGTCCAACGTTCTCTTTTGGTCAGCGGGAGCACCAATTCTACTTTTAACTTGTTTGATCTTTATAGTTGACATAATTTCCTCCTTATCCTCTAAATACTTTTTCTAAACTAACACCTCTGTTCTGAGCAACCATACGCGCATCACGCATCTCACTCAATGCAAGGATAGTAGCTTTCACCAGGTTGTGTGGGTTAGAAGAGCCTTTTGACTTTGCCAAAACGTCTGTTACACCTACACTTTCCAGTACGGCGCGCATCGCACCACCGGCTACCACTCCTGTACCGTGAGAAGCTGGTTTGAGAAACACTTCCGCACCACCGAACCGTGCAACCTGTTCGTGAGGAACAGTTCCTTTCAGTACAGGTACTTTAGTAAGGTTTTTCTTAGCGGCTTCTACACCTTTTGCAATAGCAGCGGTAACTTCACCTGCTTTGCCAAGTCCCCATCCGATGATACCATCTTCATTTCCCACAACGACAATTGCTGAGAAACTAAAGGTTCTACCACCTTTGGTCACTTTAGTAACACGGTTGATCGCTACGAGTCTATCTTTCAGTTCGAGATCGTTAGTAATCTTAACTTTATTGTTAACTGCCATAATGATTAAAATTTAAGTCCTCCGTTACGAGCAGCATCAGCCACTTCTTTTACTCTCCCATGATACAAATAACCATTACGGTCGAAAACCACATTTGTGATCCCGGCTTCCTGCGCTTTTTTAGCGATCAGTTCGCCTACCTTTACAGCCTGTTCTTTTTTAGTCACCTTATCGGTCAGACCCAGAGAAGAAGCAGCAGCCAGTGTCTTACCAGTAAGATCATCGATTATCTGCACATAGATCTGCTTATTGCTTCTGAATACACTCATGCGAGGACGTTCAGCAGTACCAGAGATCTTATTGCGTACCCTATATTTGATTTTGATTCGTCTTTCTACTTTTGTTGTCATAATTATTTCAATTTATGTCATTTATTTAGCTCCGGCTGATTTACCAGACTTTCTGCGAATTACTTCGCCAACAAACTTAATACCTTTCCCTTTATAAGGTTCCGGCTTACGGAAAGAACGTATTTTGGAGCAAACTTGTCCCAACAATTGTTTGTCACAAGACTCCAGAATGATCAAAGGGTTTTTATTTCTCTCTGATTTAGTCTCTACCTTAATCTCAGTTGGTAACTGAATGAAAATATTGTGTGTATAGCCTAATGCTAATTCAATAATATTCCCTTGATTGGAAGCACGGTAACCCACTCCGACCAGTTCCAGTTCTTTTTTATAACCTTCTGAAACTCCAATAACCATATTGTTGATCAGAGAACGGTACAAACCATGGAACGCACGTTCCTGCTTTTCATCACTCTTACGAGTTAATGTGATCTGTCCATCTTCAACCTCCACAGTGATCAGCGGATTGACATACTGACTCAACTCTCCTTTCGGACCTTTCACAGTAATGATATCATCTTTCGATGAAACGGTAACACCGGCGGGTATACTAATGGGTAATTTTCCTATTCTTGACATTCTTTCTTCCTCCTATTAATATACATAACACAATACTTCACCACCGATCTTCAATTCGGAAGCTTCTTTGTCTGTCATTACACCTTTGGAAGTAGATATTATAGCAATACCTAAACCATTAATAACACGCGGCATATCCTTGTATCCGGTATACTTACGTAAACCCGGAGTAGATACTCTCTGCAACTTTTTGATCGCATTGACCTTGTTCACAGTATCGTACTTCAAGGCAACTTTGATAGTCCCCTGAGGACCATCTTCTACAAACTTATAATTAAGTATGTAGCCTTTGTCGAAAAGGATCTTTGTGATCTCTTTCTTTACATTTGAGGCCGGGATCTCTACAACTCTGTGTTTTGCATGGATCGCATTTCTCAACCTCGTCAAATAATCTGCTATTGGATCAGTCATAAATAAAAAATTAAATTAATCCCGACTATCGAGACAATATTTAAACTAAAAATTACCAGCTTGCTTTTTTAACACCTGGAATAAGGCCATTTGACGCCATTTCACGGAACTGAATTCTGGAAAGACCAAACTGACGCATGTACCCTTTCGGACGACCGGTCATTTTGCAGCGGTTATGCAAACGTACAGGCGATGCGTTCTTGGGCAAAGCCTGAAGTCCTTCATAATCACCATCTTTTTTCAGCTGAGCTCTTTTTTCGGCGTATTTGGCTACTAACTTAGCCCGTTTTACTTCACGAGCTTTCATTGATTCCTTTGCCATATTATATCAATCTTTTTTTGCGTTTTTAAAAGGCAATCCGAATTCTTTCAACAGAGCGAAACCTTCTTCGTCTGTTTCCGCAGAGGTCACAAATGTGATATTCATACCGAGGATACGGCTGATGCTATCAATATTGATCTCAGGGAAGATAATTTGCTCCTGGATACCCAGCGTATAGTTACCTTTTCCATCAAATTTGCTTTCAATTCCCTTGAAGTCACGGATACGGGGCAAAGCCACACGCACCAGTTTTTCGAGGAATTCATACATTCTCTCCCGACGCAGTGTAACCATAACACCAATAGGCATTTTTTTACGCAATTTGAAGTTTGAGATATCTTTACGTGATATGGTAGCAACGGCTTTCTGACCAGTAATAGCAGTAATCTCGTTGATAGCTACTTCAATGATCTTCTTGTCAGCCACAGCCATACCCAATCCCTGGTTGATCACAATTTTCTTCAATACAGGCACCTGCATGTTTGAAGAATACTGGAACTGTGACTTTAAAGCAGGCGCAATGCGCTCTGCATATTCTTTTTTAAGACTAGCAGTATTACTCATTACTTAATCTCCTCTCCTGATTTTTTTGCATACCGTACTGAAGGTTTGTCAGCACTTACTTTTCTTCTTCCTACACGTGTGGGTTTTCCTGTCTGAGGATCCAACGGATTCAAGTTAGACAAATGGATAGAAGCTTCCTGCTTTACAATACCACCTTGTGGGTTCTTCGCATTGGGTTTAGTACTTTTAGATACCATGTTCAATCCTTCCACGATAGCACGTCCTTCTTTCACAAAAACCTTTAATACACGACCGGTCTGTCCTTTGTCTTCTCCGGAGTTTACGTAGACCATGTCGCCTTTTTTAATATGTAATTTACTCATTACTTAAATCTTTTACAAATTAAAGTACTTCAGGCGCAAGTGACACGACCTTCATATTTGTAGCACGCAACTCTCTGGCTACCGGGCCAAAAATGCGGCTACCTCTGATCTCTCCCGAGGCGTTCAGTAACACACAAGCGTTATCATCAAAACGAATATAAGAACCATCCGCACGACGGATTTCTTTCTTTGTACGTACGATCAAAGCTTTTGATACGGACCCTTTCTTCACATCACTTGCAGGGATCACGCTTTTTACAGAGACAACGATTACGTCACCTACAGAAGCATAGCGGCGCCCCGTTCCTCCCAAAACACGGATACAAAGAGCTTCTTTCGCTCCACTGTTATCACATACTGTCAGTCTGGATTCTGTTTGTATCATAATTACTTAGCTCTTTCGATTATTTCTACTAATCTCCATCTCTTGGTTTTGCTCAATGGACGTGTTTCCATGATGCGCACAGTATCACCGATATTGCATTCATTCTTTTCATCGTGAGCATGGTACTTTTTCGTTTTGCTAACGAACTTACCATATATAGGGTGCTTTTCTTTGAACTTTGAAGCTACAGTGATGGTTTTATCCATCTTGTCGCTCAAAACCACACCGGTTCTTTCTTTTCTTAAATTTCTTGCTTCCATCAAGCTCATCATTTATTGTTAAGTTCCCTTTGGCGCAACTCTGTATTCATACGTGCAATATCTCTGCGCAGTTTTTTGATCTGTGCAGGATTATCCAGAGGAGAAATAGAATGATTCAGGATCATCTGATTGTAATTTGCCACTTCAGCGTCTACTCTTTCCACCAGATCAGCGGTAGAGAATTCTTTTATTTCTGTAGTTTTCATAAACGTTACGCATTTTGATTTTGAGTATCGTAATCACGTCTAACGATAAACTTGGTAGTTACCGGAAGCTTCTGAGCAGCCAGACGCAAAGCCTCTTTCGCTATATCATAAGATACTCCTTCTACTTCAATAATAATCCTTCCCGGCGTAATAGGGGCAACAAATCCTTCCGGAGAACCTTTACCCTTACCCATACGCACTTCTGCAGGCTTCTTTGTGATTGGTTTATCAGGGAAAATACGGATCCAGATTTGCCCTTGACGTTGCATATATCTTGTTACAGCAATACGAGCTGCTTCGATCTGTCTACCGGTAATCCATTTACTCTGCAAAGCCTTAATACCAAAAGATCCAAAAGCGAGCTGGTTGCCTCTCTGGGCATTCCCTTTCATGCGTCCCTTTTGTTGTCTTCTGAATTTTGTCTTTTTGGGTTGTAACATAATTCCTAAAATTCAATTCGTTTAGCGATTATTTTTCTTTCTTTTGAAGTTCTTTCCGCCGTTGTTGTTTCCACGTCCGCTATCTTTGCTTTGTGTAAAGTTTGGAGCCAGCTCTCTCTTACCAAATACTTCTCCTCTACAGATCCAAACTTTAATACCCAACAGACCTACTTTTGTCAATGCTTCCGCATGGCAATAGTCGATATCAGCTCTGAAGGTATGCAACGGGGTTCTTCCTTCTTTATACATCTCCGAACGTGCCATTTCAGCACCATTAAGACGGCCGGAGATCTGAATTTTAATACCTTCGGCACCCATACGCATCGTATTGGCGATAGCCATTTTGATGGCACGACGATAGGCAATCTTTCCTTCCACCTGGCGGGCGATGTTATTAGCCACAATAACAGCATCCAGTTCAGGTCTCTTTACTTCAAAAATATTAATCTGTATATCCTTGTCAGTGATCTTCTTCAACTCCTCTTTCAACTTATCCACTTCCTGACCACCTTTTCCGATAATAATACCCGGACGTGCAGTACATACAGTAATCGTCACCAGCTTAAGTGTACGTTCGATTATGATTCTGGACACGCTTGCTTTAGCAAGTCTGGCATTAAGATATTTACGGATCTTGCTATCTTCGAGCAAAGCGTCTCCGTAGTTTTTTCCACCATACCAATTGGAATCCCAGCCTCTGATAATTCCCAAACGGTTACTTATTGGATTAACTTTTTGTCCCATCTACCTTAATTTTGTTCTTCGTTATTACTTTTTGCTCCCACGAACAGAGTTACGTGATTGGAACGTTTGCGAATTCTGTATCCTCTACCCTGTGGAGCCGGACGCATTCTTTTCAGCGTCGATCCACCATCAACAAACACCTGTGTTACATACAATTCGCCACTTTCTGCTTTTCTTTCGTTTTTCTTTTCCCAGTTATCAATAGCCGAGCGCAACAGTTTTTCCACTCTTGCGGCAGCTTCTTTCGAAGAAAATTTCAAGACGCCAAGTGCTCTGTTCACTTCCATCCCGCGAATCATGTCAGCCACGAGACGCATTTTGCGGGGAGAAGTCGGAACATTCCGCAGTTTAGCAAAATACATGGTCTTAAGGGCTTCTTTTCTTTTTTCAGCCGATATTTTTTTTCTTGCTCCCATTATTATTTTTACTTTATTATTTCAGACAATTCCTGTTATCTTTTCTTGTTACCGCCATGTCCTCTATAGGTACGAGTAGGTGAAAATTCACCCAGCTTGTGTCCTACCATGTTTTCAGTAATATAAACAGGGATAAATTTATTTCCGTTGTGAACTGCAACTGTATGACCCACGAAATCAGGTGAGATCATTGAAGCTCTGTCCCAGGTCTTCACAACTGTCTTTTTGCCGGCCTCATTCATATCAAGAATTTTCTTTTCCAGCTTAACGTTGATATATGGACCTTTTTTTAATGAACGACTCATAGTTTTCTCAATTAATCAGATTACTTTTTTCTTCTCTCGATAATGTACTTAGACGATTGTTTCTTAGGAGCTCTTGTTTTAAGTCCCTTCGCGTACAATCCTTTACGTGATCTTGGGTGTCCTCCGGAAGAACGTCCTTCACCACCACCCATCGGGTGATCCACAGGATTCATTACAACCCCACGTGTACGAGGACGACGCCCAAACCATCTGGAACGTCCGGCTTTACCCGAGCTTTCCAAGCCATGATCCGAGTTACCCACACTACCGACAGTAGCTTTACATGTACTGAGTATTTGTCTTACTTCTCCTGAAGGCAATTTGATCACACAGTATCTTCCTTCTCTTGAAGTCAATTGAGCGAAATTACCAGCCGATCTTACCAATGCAGCACCTTGTCCGGGACGCAATTCAATGTTATGAATCACGGTACCCACAGGTATGTTCTGCAACGGAAGTGCATTACCGATTTCCGGAGCAGCATCTGCACCAGACATCAAAGTAGCACCAACTTGTAATCCATTGGGAGCAATGATATATCGTTTTTCTCCGTCAGCGTAAAATAATAAAGCGATACGAGCCGAACGGTTCGGATCGTATTCAATAGTCTTAACTACTGCTGGAACACCGTCTTTGTTTCTCTTGAAATCAACAATTCTAATCATCTTACGGTGACCGCCACCGATGTAACGCATGGTCATTTTACCATCGTTATTGCGACCTCCGGATGATTTCTTTCCAAACACAAGAGACTTCTCTGGTACCCGCGCAGTAATCTCTTCATAAGTACCAATAATTTTATGTCTTTGCCCCGGTGTAGTGGGCTTAAATTTACGTACTGCCATTTCTTCTTAAATATTGCTATAAAAATCTATAGTATCGCCTTCTTTCAATGTCACAACCGCTTTCTTGTAAGCATTGGTGCGACCTTTGATAATGCCAGCACGGGTATAACGGCTTTTGTTCTTACCCGAATATCTGGCAGTATTTACATCTGTCACTGTAACATTATAAAGAGCTTCAACTTCTTTCTTAATTTCCAGCTTATTCGCCTCAGGACGTACAATAAAACCAAAACGATTTAACTTTTCGGTTATTGCAGTCATTTTCTCTGTCACCAACGGTTTAATAATAATTCCCATTATTTAAGCCTCCTTTTAAATTAAGATATTATCGATAGCTGAAAGAGCACTTTCAGTAAACACAAGTGTCCCAGCATTCAATACTCTGTAAGTATTTAATCCTGAGATAGTCTGAACAGCAGCACTCTGCACATTACGAGCCGACAAATATACGTTTTTATTTGATTCTGATAAAATCATAAGCAGCTTTTTATCAGAAACATTAAGTTTTTTTGTCAACGCAACGAAGTCTTTTGTTTTCGGAGCTTCAAAATTGAAATCTTCCAATACCACTATTGCGTTTTCCTGTGCTTTATAAGCCAAAGCTGATTTGCGAGCCAATGTCTTAACTTTTTTATTCAGCTTGAAGTTATAATCGCGTGGTTTCGGACCAAAAACACGTCCACCACCTACGAGTACCGGAGACTTGATATCTCCTCTACGAGCTCCACCGCCACCTTTCTGACGACCAAGCTTGCGGGTAGAACCAGCAATCTCACTTCTTTCTTTTGATTTGTGTGTACCCTGACGCTGATTGGCCATAAAATGCTTTACGTCCAGATAAATAGCGTGGTCATTGGGTTCAATCCCGAAGATAGATTCGTTTAACGTAACCTTTCTCCCAGTATCTTCACCTTTTATGTTATATACGTTAACTTCCATTATTTCTCAATTATTACGATTGAACCTTTGCAACCCGGTACAGAACCTTTAATCAACAAAAGGTTATGATCCGCGATAACTTTTAAAACCTGCAAATTCTGGACAGTAACTCTGTCGCCTCCCATTTGTCCACCCATGCGCATTCCTTTGAATACTTTGGCCGGATAAGAACAGGCACCGATAGAACCCGGTTTGCGGGCACGGTTGTGCTGTCCATGTGTAGCCTGACCAACTCCACCGAATCCATGACGTTTTACAACCCCCTGGAATCCTTTACCTTTAGATGTACCGATTACATCTACGAAACCAGCGTTTTCAAGATAATCTACGGTGATCACATCACCCGGATTATATGCTGATTCAAAATTCTTGAACTCGGCCAAGAATCTCTTGGGAGTTACACCGGCTTTCTTAAAGTGACCCATTTCAGGCTGAGTAGTGTGTTTTTCCTTTTTATCCTGGAAACCCAACTGTACAGCTTCATAGCCATCTTTTTCAAGCGATTTGATTTGTGTAACCACACAAGGACCTACTTCGATAACAGTGCATGGAAGATTTTTTCCCTCGGCACTGAAAACGGATGTCATTCCGATTTTTTTTCCTAATAATCCTGGCATTTCACCTAATTTTTAAATTCTCACACTTTAATTTCAACCTCAACTCCACTGGGTAATTCCAGTTTCATCAACGCGTCAACTGTTTTTGCAGTTGAGCTATAAATATCAATTAATCTCTTATAAGAAGAGAGTTCAAACTGCTCACGTGACTTTTTGTTTACGAAAGTCGAACGGTTCACAGTAAAAATACGCTTGTGCGTAGGCAGAGGTATAGGACCGCTCACTACGGCACCTGTAGCCTTTACCGTCTTCACGATCTTCTCGGCAGACTTGTCTACCAGAGAATAATCGTAAGACTTTAATTTAATTCTGATCTTTTGGCTCATATTTATTTATATGTTTCTAAATTATTTGATCAAATCAACACGGCCCTGCGCTTCTGTCAATACCTGTTTAGCAATTGAAGAAGATACTTCCGAATAATGAGAGAACACCATAGAAGAAGTTGCACGTCCTGAAGTAATGGTACGCAATGCAGTCACATAACCGAATGTTTCTGCCAAAGGAACTTTAGCTTTCACAATACGGGCACCGGTACGGCTTGTTTCCATACCTTCTACCTGACCACGACGTTTATTAAGGTCACCAATCACGTCACCCATACTTTCTTCCGGAGTTACCACTTCAATTTTCATGATTGGTTCCATCAATACAGGAGCAGCTTTTTCAGAAGCATGTTTGAATGCCTGGATAGCACAGATCTCATAAGACAATTGATCAGAGTCAACTGGGTGGAATGAACCATCGATAAGTGTTACTTTCAATTGATCTAACGGATAACCTGCCAATACACCATTTTTCATTGCTTTGTCGAAACCTTTCTGAACAGAAGGGATAAATTCTTTAGGAACGTTACCACCTTTCACTTCGTCAACAAACTGAAGAGTTCCCTCAAAGTCTGCATCTGCAGGTTCAACGCGAACAATGATATCTGCAAATTTACCACGACCACCAGACTGTTTCTTATAAACCTCACGCAATTCAACAGATTTGGTGATAGCCTCTTTATAAGTAACCTGAGGACGACCCTGGTTACATTCAACTTTAAACTCTCTGCGCAGACGGTCGATAATGATATCCAGGTGAAGCTCACCCATACCACTAATTACTGTCTGACCGGTATCTTCGTTAGTCTGTACACGGAATGTTGGATCCTCTTCTGCCAATTTAGACAATCCCATACCCAAGCGATCAAGGTCTTTCTGAGTTTTAGGCTCTACGGCAATACCGATAACTGGTTCTGGGAATTCCATTGATTCTAATGTGATAGGATGTCCCTCTTCACACAAAGTATCACCTGTACGGATATCTTTGAAACCTACACCTGCACCTATATCACCACAACCAATCACTTCCATTGGGTTCTGTTTGTTTGAGTGCATCTGGAAAAGACGTGAAATACGCTCTTTTTTACCAGATCTGGTGTTATATACATATGAACCAGCTTTCAACTCTCCGGCATATACACGGAAGAAACACAAACGTCCTACATAAGGGTCAGT
>DALZBD010000053.1:0-12868 GCA_031977515.1 Bacteroides sp.
AGATATTCTGTTCTCACGAGAGTCCATAAATTGTTATAAGCAGGTAATTGACAATCCGATAGTGGAGCGTCAGCAATTAAAAACAGCTTATAGCATTATGAAAAAGATCATTTTATTAGTTACACTTGTTGTAGCTCTGACTGCTTGTAATACCACAAAGATCACTTCTTCCTGGAGTGTACAGAATCCTCCTTCCGATGTTATGGACAAAGTATTGGTCGTTGCTGTCATGGTAGACCGTGAGGGTAAGGATAAGACCGAGCATGCCATGGTAGACGAATTGAAGAAGTATGGTATCGATGCCTATTCTGCGCTGGATATGTTTGGCCCGAAGAGTTTCAACGGCAGCAATGAAGAAGAGATCACACAGAAACTGAGAGGCTCACAGTTTACCTCTGTCATGATCGTATCGCTTGTGAACAAAGAGAAAAGTGTAAACTATGTACCGGGCTCTTACTCTTACTACGGTTCTCCGTACTACTATGGTTCAAGGCGGTATTACAGAAGGTACTGGGCTTTGTATGACCAGGTATACACACCGGGCTATTACACCACTTCTACCAAGTATGTGCTGGAGGCAGATATCTATACGGTGAACGACGACGACGAGCTGATCTATTCGGCTCAGACCCGTAGTACCGACCCATCCAGTGCACACGGCCTGGCAAAAGATTTTGCAGAGACGATCGTTTCGGAATTGCGGGACAAAGGACTGGTCAGACGATAACCCCATATTTTGAGAGCCTGTTTTAAATTTTCTGTGGGAAATTTAAAACAGGCTCTCAACTTTTAGAATAGAATTCAAGGGAAGATCCCGGGCAATGGTGAGAGAAACTCTGACGATTGTCCGGGATTTGATATTTTATGGATGAGGAGTTACATAAAATGAAAAAGAGAGATTTTGAGGTTTTACTTGTACACTAAAAATGTAATTCAGATTTCCATGGAGACTTTTTTTTGTGATCTTTCCCGGAATACAACTCTTTTTAGGGCTTGTAAACCTGCTTGTTTCATACAGATTTTTTTGAGATTATTTAGTTATCTACTGAGGGAAGAGGCCATGTAAAAGTGGTCATTCTATAAAGAAGCAATGGCTTTACATATTCTGATATTCTTCCCGTTTTTTCCGGGGCAATCCTTTGATTACTTCCTCCACAGAATGCAGGATCAATTCCCTGACCAGCGTGCCGGGTACATCCGACTCCAGTGCCACTCCGTTCCAGTTGCGATTCAGGTTGCGTACAGAAGCGAATATACCCTCATATTCCTGACGGAGCTTCGCCGAGCGTTGCGGATCGCATTTCATCCATACCAGGAATACACCATCAGCAGGGAATATATCTACATAAGCAAACATCTTACCCATGACTTTAAATACCAGAATATTCTCCGCGCCCCTTGCGAATTTCGCAAAAGGAAAACTTTCGGAAGCCCCTTTCACAGACAGGCAGTATTCTCTGAGTTCTTCGATATTCATTTTGGACTTGTTTCAGCATGTAGCATAGCATACGGAATGCATGGTTGTTTGACTTATTTTACAGGATAAAGATAGTGAAAACAGGTGAGACAGAGATAAACAGAAAAACGTTTTTTTAGGCAGAAGAACATAAGAACAGATATTTTTTTATGCTTTGTTTGCTCAGAATGAGTTTTCTTCATTAAATTCTTTTGTTCTTAAAATCTGAAATCTGTTCTTATGTTCTTCTGTCTAAAAAATGAACTTGTCTGACATCACTTCACTTCTCCTTGATCCTGTCCCCCTTGCGGTACTGCAACGGAGTCTTTCCGTAATTGCTTTTGAAGCACTTCACAAAATAGGCCGTATCGCTGAATCCGGTCTGAAAAGCGATGTCTGTCACATTCAGTTCCGGATGATTGCGTAGCAGGTGCACCGCTTTGCGCAGGCGGATGCTCATGATAAACTCATTCGGAGTCTGTCCCGTGATCCCCTTCAGCTTGGAGAAGAGGGTGGTACGTCCCATATTCAGGTGTTCCGCGAAGCGTACTACGTCAAACTGCGGGTGGGTCAGGTTTTCCTCCACGATCCGGATCGCCTTGTCGAGCAGTTGCTGATCCAGTACATTCACCGCCAGCATATCCGTCTGCATATCCGCGTTGCGGCGAAACATCGCCTGCAGGGCACGTCGGTTGTTGACCAGGTTGTTGCAACGAGCCACCAATAGTTTGTTGTGAAACGGCTTGATGATGTAGTCGTCCGCTCCCGTTTTGAATCCTTCCAGCGTATGTTCAATGGCTGCCCGCGCGGTGAGCAGTACCACCGGGATGTGTGCAGTAGAAAGTTGGGTTTTTATCCTTCGACAAAGTTCCACTCCCGAAATACCCGGCATCATCACGTCACTCAGGATAATATCCGGCTGTTCCTCCTGTGCTTTTTGCAATCCTTCTTCTCCATCTGCGGCCAGGTACACGGTATAGATCGGGACAAACAGCGTACGGAGTGTCTGCAACAGCTCGGCATTGTCTTCCACGATCAGGATCTTCGGTTGTCGGGTAGGGGTGTAGTCCCCTTCAGAGGTGCTGTCTGTTGCCTCTTGCAGTTCTGTTTCCCCATCAGGGGGTGTGTCATAATTCAGTTGATAACTCTCCGCTCCGGTCGTATAGCTCACCGTATCAAAATGCGACGCTCCCTGCAACAGAGAGACGCAGAACTCACTGCCTTTCCCTTCCCGGCTGTGTACACTGATCTCTCCGCAATGGGCTTCCACAATCCCTTTGGCCAGTGCCAGGCCGATGCCTGTGCCCCGGTGATGACGGTTGTGGTCCACCTGATAAAAGCGGTCGAAGATGTAGGGCAGCTTATCCGGGAGAATACCTATACCCGTATCCGTCACCCTTACCTCTACCGTAGTAGCGCTCCTGTGCAGCGAGACAGTCACCCTGCCTCCTTCAGGAGTGAACTTGAACGCATTGGAGAGCAGGTTGTAAAACACCTTCTCCATAAGTGCCGGGTCGAACCACAACTCGATCTGCTGCTCGTCTCCTTCGAGGCGAAGCTCCGTATGTCGTGCCTCCGCATATTCCCGGAACGACGTACATATCTCCCGCAGGAAAGCCGACACGTCCAGGTGCTGCACCTTTGGTATCAGGAAACCCTGTTCCTGCTTCCGGAAATCCAGGATTTCGTTGAGCAGCTGCTGCATCTTACGCACATTCTTCGTCACAGCCGTCAGGCGGGGTTGCAGGGAGCGTGGCACCTCCCGGCTGTCGTTCATCCCTTCGATCTGGCTGAGGATCAGCGTCACCGGCGTACGTAGTTCGTGGGATACATTGGTGAAGAAGCGCAGTTTGTTCTGATTCAGTTCCTCGATACGATCCTTCTCCTTCGTGGCATATTGCAGAGACGTCTTCAGTTTCACCTGCGATACATAGCTGCGCAGCAGGTACCACCCCAGAGACAAGATCACTACCGCATAGAGCAGATACGCCTGCCAGGTAGCATAGAAAGGAGGTCGCACCACAAGGTGCAAGGCACGCTCCGCCTGGCCATCGAGGCTTCTGACCCGCAGCGTATACACACCGGGACTAAGGTTGGTATAGGAGAGGCGATTGCCCTCTGGAGCAGATATCCAGTGAGGGTCGAACCCTTCGAGGCGGTACTCCACCGGTTCGCGGAGCAGGCGTATGTAGTTGCTCACCGAATACTCCACCGATACGGTAGTATGTCGATGGCCCAGCCGGATTTCCGGAGTATAGAGCAGGGCTTCGCACAGGATGCCGGTATCGTCGCCCGGGCGCACTGTGCGGTTGTTCACCCGTAGTTCCGTAAAGTCGATCCGGAACTCAGGCCGGGCAAAGTCCAGTTCATGTTCGTGGAGGATCACCATGCCGTTGAACCCGCCTATCACGATCTCTCCCTGTGAAGTCACGCTCAGGCCGCGTTCGTTGATGGCCGAGAGAGGAGAAATATCCCGTATGGCATAGTTGCGGAAAGTCATCTCCCGGGTGTCGTGGCGGGAAAATCCCAGGTTGGTAGCCACCAGCAGGTGTCCCGAGGCAGACTCGGTGAGGTGTATGATGTAATCGCCCAGAATACCGCTGTTGCGGGTATTCACCGGCAGGAACGAATCGCTTTCGGGCAGGTAGCGAAACAGTCCGCTGCCTGCCGAGCCCAGCCACATCTGCCCCCGGCTATCCTCAAAGAAACAATTCTGATAATTCTCCCCGATCTCTCCCAACTGGCTGCGGTCGTAGGTGTAGCGGTGTAGCTCATCCCGGCGCAGGTCGTACCGGAAGATGGCAAACGAAGTCGAGAACCACAATTGGTGCCGGGAGTCGATCCGCATGTTCCATACCTGCCTGCTCTCCGAGAGAAACTCCCCGATCAGTGGCCGGCTCTCTCCGGTGGCCGGGTCGAAAACCCATACCAGGTTTTTGGTACCTAAGTAGAAGCGTCCTTCGTATTGCTCCACACTGCGGATATCGTTGCTGCCGATACCCCTCACCTCTGGCAGGGAGTAGCGCTTTACCCGTCCGGTAGACGTGTCGAACCTGCACAGGCCACCCAGGTGAGTACCCAGCCACAGACCGGTACCGTCGGGCTCCGGCCAGATATCCTTGATAATGTCCGAAGGCAGGGTGTGAAGGGCTTCCCCTTTGCGGTAGTGGGTAAAAGTCTGTGTGCGACGGTCGAAACAATTGAGACCACCTCCGTCGGTGGCAATCCAGAGCCGGTTGTCCTGCTCCACTGCCTGATTGACTACCGGAAAACTCAGCCCACCCTCTTCTGCACGGTAATAAGAGGCAAACGCATAGTCGGGGTTGAACCGGTCGATGCCCCCGTAGAATGTACCGATCCACAGCGTGCCCTGCCGGTCTTTCATCAGGCTCCATACGGAAGAATTGCTCAGGCTGTTGGGGTCTGTCTCCGCATGCGTGTAGCGGGAAAACTCACCCGTGGAGCGGTGGAGGCGGTTGAGCCCTGCGGCCGTACCGATCCATACATCTCGCCGGTTGTCTTCGCAGATCGCCCGGATATAATTGTTGCTCAGCGAACGCAGATTGTCCGGCTCGTGACGGTAATGGATCACGCGCCCCGAGGTTTCGATGCGGTAGAGTCCGTGCGCCAGGGTGCCTACCCATACATCTCCGGCAGCATCGGCATAGAGGCACATCACCTCTGTGCCCGGTAGTATGCGGTCTGTCACCTGCTGTCCCGACATACGGAACACTCCGTCACGTGTACCTACATAGAGCATACCCTGTGACTCCTGCACGCAGGTGAGGCGTTCGCGCAGGTCAAATTCATTGTATTTCTCCAGTCTTTGTTGCTGCGTATCGTAGGTATAGAGTGTATGTGACGAGCAGATCCACAACCGGTTGTCGCCATAAGAGACCGAGACAATGTCTTGCGTAGCGATGCGACGGAAGCGTTGCAGACGTTGGTCATACTCCACCAGTCCCCAGAGGCATTGCAGGTAGAGCTTGCCGTTTCCGTCTCCGCAGACCGACTGGATGTTGTTGCCAAACAATCCGGTCGTATCACCGATTTCCGGACGAAATACCTCGATACGCCCCTGTGTATAGCGATTGAGCCCGTCGCGGGTGGCTATCCATATCATGTCGTTCTCGTCCTGATAGATGGAGTTGATCGTGGGATTGGAGAGCCCCGTATGCATATCGATGTGGTCAAACAGGATGTTGCCTGCCGGTAAGATCATCGGAAGACAACACAGAAGAAGCGTCAGGCAAAGCCATTGGCGGGAAAACGTTTTGTCTGGTAGTACAGAAGTCTCTCCGCAGGTTCGTATATAGGTATGTGGGGTGTTCATGTGTGCTTTTTATATGAAACAAGGTTTATGATTTACTTGTAGAGACGCAATACTTTGCGTCTCCAATATCTTGCGTCTCCAATATCTTGCGTCTCCAATACTTTGCGTCTCCAATACTTTGCGTCTCCAATATCTCGCATCTCCAATATCTTGCGTCTCCTTCGCAACGTTGTGCCTCCCATATTTTGCGTCTTATTTGTATGGTGTCTCATTCCCATGTATCCTATTCGGATTATATCTTTTGAGACACAAGATATTGGAGACGCAAGTATGCGTCTCTACAAAATTAACATAGGTCAAAAACTCTAAAGAATGTTAGCAACCCTCTATTATATGGATACATCTCTTTATCTTCCCACTACACAAATCATACGGACAAGGTACTTCTATGTGATCTTATACTTCGTTTAGTTTTTCGTTTCTGTCCGGAAGCACAGGTACATCCTTTCTGCTTTCCGGTCTAAGGTAGTCAATCTGTTCCTGAATCTCACCATGTTTTAACTACTTTAACAGCTCCAGGACTCTCCAGCAGGGATTATTGTACGAATTCCCTGTTTTCGCGTACGATATTCATAAAAAGATCATCCCTTTCTCCCTTACATTTGTGTACAACCAGAAGGCTGGTCGGTGCCTACCTGCAGGAGAGGAATGCTCCTGGGAGATAAGACCCGTACCAGCTTCACCAATACTATAATATTATGAGAAAAATGCTTTTTTCTTTCCGGCCCTTGCCCGTCCGGCGCATGGGGAAACTTCCGGGAAGCACGCGACACAAACTATGTATTCTATTAGCGCTGTTCAGCCTTTCCCTCTCTGCCCAGCAGCTCACTGTCACGGGTACGGTCAGAGAAAATTCAGGCGATCCGTTGATGGGTGTCAATGTAAAGGTCACAGGTACCTCTACGGGTGCCATC
Organism: Bacteroides sp.; assembly: GCA_031977515.1. Classification (GTDB taxonomy): domain Bacteria; phylum Bacteroidota; class Bacteroidia; order Bacteroidales; family Bacteroidaceae; genus Bacteroides. The sequence goes on from DALZBD010000053.1 coordinate 6,704, forward strand.
ACCGACATTCACGGCAACTACACGATCGACGTCCCTCCCGACAAGCCGGAACTGGAATTCTCCTTCATGGGCTTTGCCACACAGAAGATCGCTGTGGGAGGCCGTACCCAGATCAACGTCATCCTGCTCGAGAGCAGTGAGACCCTTGAAGAGGTGGTGGTCGTAGGATACGGCACCATGAAGAAGCGTGATGTGACCGGAGCCATCACTTCTGTTTCTGCCAAAGACATCGAAAACCGTATGTCTACCAACGTATTTCAGGCTTTGCAGGGACAGGCCGCAGGGGTACACATCGTGAGCGGATCGGGGCAGCCCGGTGAGGGGTCGGCCATCCGCATCCGCGGTACCTCTTCCTTCTCCGACACCGCTGTCGATCCTTTGTATATCGTAGACGGTGCGCCCATGGAGAATATAGATGCTATCAACCCTGCCGATATCGAATCGATAGAGATCCTGAAAGATGCCGCTTCGGCTGCCATCTACGGATCGCGTTCGGCCAACGGGGTGGTGATCATTACCACCAAGCAGGGAGACAAGAACAAACCGGTGACCGACATCAAATACGATCATTCCTGGGGCACGCTCTCGCACAAACTGCCGCAGGCCAATACCCCCGAACGCCGGCTCTATGACCTCAAGCGCAGGGAATTTTTCCTCGAATACAGTCCGGCCAATGCCGACGAAAGTATCCAGATGATCCAGGACTCGCTGAATGTCTTCTTCAACGTGGACAACGACTATCAGAAGATTGCTTTCTCCACGGCCCGGAAAGATCAGATCGATCTGAGCCTCGGAGGCGGATCGGACAACCTGAAATACTTTATCAACACGGGCTACTACAGCGAAAAGGGAATCATCAGCAATACCGGCTACGACCGTCTGACTGCCCGTATCAACTCCGACTACAAAGCCTCCAATGTGGTTTCTATGGGTACGCGGGTCTCTCTTTCGTACGCGCGAAAGAAAGGGATTGACGAAGGCGGATTCCTCAACTCCATGCTGGTGCGCCGTCCTTATTTCTCGCTCTACTTTCCCGATGAAAGTATGGTGGGGATCTTCAACGGGCAGAAAAGTCCGATTGCACTGACGGAATATACGAAGGACTTTACAGACTATTACCGGCTCAACTTCTTCCAGTTCCTGCAGGTGAATCTCAGCAAACACCTCAAGTTCCGTACCAACCTGAGTGTGGGCTATTACTCCAACAAACGCAAGTACCTGCTTCCAAGTATCCTCTACGATGAAAACCAGAGCAACAACCAGGGAGCGTCGTACAACTACCTCAACTGGAACTGGATGAACGAGAACTACCTGACCTATACACGGAAGTTCAACAAGGTGCACAACTTCTCCGCCATGGCAGGGGTGAGTGCGCAGAAATGGTCGCGGGAAGACGAGATCCTGGCCGGGTCCAACTCGCCCAGTGACATTCTTTATACCATGAATGGCTTTGTGGCCAACCTGGATCTGACCAAAACGGGTACCTGGAAGTACGGCCACTCGCTGGCTTCGGTATTTGGCCGTGTGACTTATGACTACAAAAGCCGCTACCTGCTGAATGCCAACTTCCGCCGCGACGGCTCTTCCCGTTTTGCGAAGAACAACAAATGGGGCAATTTCCCCTCCGTATCGGTGGGGTGGCGCTTCTCCGACGAGAGGTTTATGGAGAAGACCCGCGGTGTGCTGGAAGACGGTAAACTGCGTCTGAGCTACGGGATCACCGGAAACGAGCAGATCGGAAATTACGAGTATATCATGTCTTACAAGACAGATATCATCTACGACGGTGTGGGTGGGGTGACTCCTTCGCGCCTGAGTGTGGACGACCTGTCGTGGGAGCAGACTTCACAGGTGAACGCAGGGCTCGACCTCTCGCTCTTCGGCGGACGGGTAAACCTGACGGCAGACTACTACGACAAGTATACGAAAGACCTGCTGGCGCAGTTTCAGGTACCCAAAGAGTGGGGCTACAGCTACACGATGAAGAACATCGGTGAGGTACGCAACCGCGGGGTCGAGTTTGCTGTTTCGGGGGATGTACTGAAGTACGAAAACTTCCGCTGGAACGCGGCTTTCAATATCTCTAAGAATGTGACCCGCATCGAGAAGCTGGCCGACGGTACGCCTTACCTGCAAAACGGCCTGTGGTGGATCGAAGAAGGTGGCCGCCTCGGCGATTTCTACGGCTACAAAGCGCTGAATGTCTTCCGGTACAGCGAATCCAATGCGTTCACGGCAGACTGGCAGCAGCTGACTCCGGTATTCCAGGACGGAGAATTTCAGAAATATACGCTGAACGGAAAAGACTACACCGGAGAGGTACATCGGAAGACATTGCCCGACGGTCGTCCGTTCCGCGGTGGGGACATCAACTGGGCGGAGAACGGTGAGCCGGATGGTATCATCGACGAGAAAGACCGCATGGTGTTGGGCAATGCCCAACCTAAGTTTACCGGAGGATTCAATACGCAACTGACCTACCGCAACTGGGACCTGTTCCTGTCGTTCTACTACTCCATCGGAGGCGATCTGTACAACTATGCCCGTCAGGATCGCAATGCATTCCGCTATACAGGCACTACGCCGGAGCCGGAAGTGATCTACAACCTCTGGGTGAAAGAGGGCGACGAGGCGCTGTATCCACGGCCCTACAACGATGAGTACGACAATGCCAGGCTGGGACAGGGACACTCTTTCTATGTAGAGGATGGCTCTTTCGTCAAGCTCCGCAACGCGCGCCTGAGCTATACCTTCGATCCGAAGCTGATCAAACGGTTGAAGATGAAAAACCTTTCGCTGTATGTGTATGGCAACAACCTGCTGACTTGGACCAATTACCGCGGCTACGACCCGGAATTCTCCAGCGGGTCGGCTCTGGAACTGGGGCGTGACAACAACCGCTACCCGCGCAAACGGGAGTATGGTGTGGGCTTTAACATGAATTTCTAAACAGGATAGAATATGAAAACGGATAAAATAATTTTGCTGTTGTTGCTCACTACCGGGATGCTGACGGCGTGCAGTGATTTTCTGGACGAGCAACCATCGAGTGAGATCCCGAAAGAGGAGATGTGGAAAAATGCAAAAGATGCTCAGGCAGGAGTAGCGGAGATCTACGGACTCTTCCGCAACATGATGCGGGAAAACTATTGGTACTGGGGCGAATTTCGTTCGGACAACCTCTCCAAAGGAGCACCGAGTATGTCGGATCAGGAGATCGTGATCTCCAACTCTATGAGTTCCAACCACCGTGCCAGCCTGTGGACCAATACCTACAAGGTGATCAATCAGGCCAACCTGGCTATCAAATACCTGCCGGAGGTGGAGATGGCCTCCTCTACGGAGAAGAACGACCTGCTGGGACAGGCGCTGACTATGCGGGCATTGGCCTATTTCTACGGTGTGCGGGTGTGGGGAGATGTACCGGTCTATACAGAACCGGTAGAGAATGCTTCCAATGCGGAGTACAAAGGACGTACACCTGCCGAAGAGGTGCTGCGTGAAGTGGTACTGGCCGACCTGAAACGTGCCGAAACGCTGATCCTGAAAAGCAACAAGGAGCGCAAGCGCATCTCCCTGTACGGTGTATGGGCGGTGATGGCCGATGTGTATATGTGGCTGCACGAGTATGCGTTGGCCGATCAGATCATTGAGAAAATGGGAGAAGATGCCTCTTTTATGGCACTGGAAACTACGATAGAGGGTTGGCAACGGATGCTGACTACGGAACTCAACAACAAGGCTTCGGACGGTAATTATCAGACCGACGACTACACTACGAAAGAGTTGATCTTTGTGATCCATTACGAAATGTCGGAAGTGGGTACCAACGGATATAGCTATATGTATCAGTGGTTCACCGGATCGGGCAACCGTGCGGGAGTGCTCTCGGATGCGTTTCTGAGCAAGCTCGACCGCTCGGGCGACCTGCGTGCCCCGCTCATCGCGATGGACTATCAGGGGGCTACTGAACTGAATAAGTTTATCGGAGGTACGATCAGTACCACGCTCAACAAGACCTGTGAAATTGCCTATCCGATCTATCGCTATGCGGATATGATCCTGCTGCGTGCCGAAGCACTGGTGCACCTGGGCAAGTGGGACGAAGCACTGGACCTGGTGCGTACCATCCGTACCCGTGCGGGAGTAGGGGATAGTACCCGCAGCGTAGCTACCTTCTCCAGTACGGAGGAACTGATCGACTATATCCTGGACGAACGCCAGATCGAACTGGTAGGGGAGGGCCGACGGTGGTTCGACCTGGTACGTACGAATACCTGGCGCAAAGTGATGGAACCGATCAACGGCATGGACGACGAGCGCAAGGTGCTCTTCCCGATCCATTACTCGCATGTGTTTGAAAACCCGAATGTGGAACAGAATCCGGGATACTAAAAGAATTTACGATTTATTCCTTCGTCATGACCATTATTTGATGGCTAACACTAAGGAACGTTACCAATTTACAATTGAAATTACATTGTATGCATACACAGACATTCTGATATATGGATCTATTATCTGATAGGATAAAATACCTCTGTATGATGATGTATGGAAGATGTAACCAAACAATTTTAACTTATAGATTATGAAACATATAGTATATACTTTGCGAACCAGTGGCAGCCGTTGGCTGGGCATCCTGTTGGTGGTGTTTGCCTTTGCTTCGTGTGATCTCTCTTTGCAGAAGGATCACGACTACAAACCCGAGACATTGGACCCGAATGTCTACATGACGGCCTGGGAATATCTGAATACACGTACCGATATCTTTTCGAGCCTGATCGGGGCGTTGGAGTTGACCGGCCTCGACGGATATTACAAACAGAAAGACAACCTTTATACCTTCCTGACGCTGACCAATACAGCGATGAAGACCTACATGCAGAATGCGGCGCCGGGTGTGACGGAACTGGAAGACCTCAATGAAGCGCAGCTGGCCGATCTGGTAAACACACTGAAATACCACATTGTGGACGGTGAGTACAGCTCTTACGGACAGCTCCCGGTGGAGCCGATCTTTGTGATCACCCTGCTTACCGGGGAGGAGGGCGGACTGATGACGCTGTTGGTACGGAAGAATCCGTGGCAGGCCGATGCCGGAAAGATCATCGTCAACGATACGGGTAGCAACGGCAATTCGCCGATGCGTTCGGCCGTGTCGAGCAACATTCTGCCTACCAATGGTGTGATACATGTTTTTGATAACTATTGCTATTACAGACCTTGAAAAAACACTATATTATGAAACTCAAAACTATAGTATTCACATGGCTTGCCCTGTCTCTGACAATAGGATGCGGCGACGACAAGGAGAAGCTGGACCTGGCGGGGACTACGCCCCCGGAAGTGAAGTTTGTATTCGAAGAGATGACGGCCGACCTGAATACGACGGACAACCTGCCGGTGATCGGAGTGGTGTCGTCCGACCTCGGACTCTCTTCGGTGAAGATGTATATTGTGGAAGAGGGGACCCCGGTTCTCTTTAAAGAGGTGAACGAGTTCTTCAACGACAAGTCTTATTCATTTGCCGAGAAACTGGATTTCCAACCTACATACGAAGCGTTTATCGTAGAGGCGTGCGACCGCGGAGAGCGGGTGACGCGCGGAAGCCTGGACTTTGAACTGATCCCTTTCAAAGAGGCGCCGGTGATTGTTTTCGATCCGGAACAGATCTCCTACGACGAGATGAATCCGACACCTGTACCCAACACTACGTTTGTGGTGACCTCCACGGCCGGGCTACGGAGTATAGAGATGACACTCATCACTACCGAAGGGATGATCCCTTACGGACAGACGATTGAGTTTAGCAATGCTCCGCTGGAATATTCGTTCGACGAAAAGATAGACTACAACGATATGAGTCGCGGATTCCGCGTGAAGGTGACGGATGTCTACGGACAGGTGCGCTACGGCAACCTGGCAGTGGATTACAAGTCGGTACCGGGACCGGAGATGACGATAGAAACGCAGCTGATCGAATCGGCCGACGGTACGGACATTTCCCTGCCTATCCGCATAGAGTCTGTGGCAGGAGTGAAGAAACTGGAGATCTTCCGTATAGAAAAGAACACGGAGATCCTGGCCTATAGCAAGGATTACGACGGAGAGAATGACCTGGATATCCGTCCACAGTTCGACCTCACCCTGCGTACAACG
>DALZBD010000054.1:0-12832 GCA_031977515.1 Bacteroides sp.
GAAAATCGTTTTCAACCTATAACAAACCTATATCTTATTTTTTACTGACCATAGCAATGAACTATTAATAATAATGGGTAGTATAAAAATCCCGTTTTATTTCGTAAAACAGAATTTTCAGATGACAAAACAGAAAAAATTAGGATTAGACCTGTTTTGGTTATTAGAAAAATAAAATTGATACCCCATTCCAAATTCCCTGGTTATTAATAGAGCAGTATCTCTATAGTGATAGAGTTGTGTACAAAAAACATCATTCTTTAAACAGAAAGTAAGATCAAACTTCAGAAGGCAACGTTTCAATGCCTCCGGAACGTATCACTTCCATCACACAGACATTCTCCAGGCTGATATACCTATTCAATTGCCGTTCGTCCACCTCCATCAGGATCATATAATGTTTCGAATGTTGAGCTTCTGTCCCCGGATCATTTTTCTTAATATAGACCTCTTCCAGAAAATTATATCCCAACACCTCTGATATATCCAAAAGCAAGTCTGTATCAATACTTTTTCTCTTGAAAATATCATAAATTGTCGTACGGGTACGGTTGATACAGGAAGCAAATTCTGCAATAGATAAATTACTCTCTTCCAGCTTCTCACAGATAACATCACCTATATGAACAATTTTCATTCTGTCTGTTGTTTTATAATTAAAGTGTCCATATAAAATTAGCTATAATAAATCTCGCGAAAATGTGCCAAACGGTTAATATTATTGACGATTGCGTAAATAATACTGACAGAAAACAATAACATTTTTCTCTTTAGAGAGTTAGTTATTTTATCGTTCATCAAATCCTTTGTATCTTTGTTCTTCATAAAAAGGATATTCTCATGTCTGATATAAAACCCGGATCTTTACATGCCTGGTGGCTGGCCACCCGCCCCAAAACATTAACCGGTGCTTCTGTTCCGGTGCTGATCGGCAGCAGTCTGGCATACACCGACGGCCATTTCGAAGCGACACCAGCCGCTATCTGTCTGTTGTTTGCCTGCCTGATGCAGGTGGCAGCCAATCTGATTAATGATCTGTTTGATTTTCTGAAAGGAAGTGACCGGGAAGATCGCCTGGGTCCTCAACGGGCCTGTGCACAGGGGTGGATCGCCCCCGGGAGTATGAGGATAGGTATTGCTGTCACGCTGATGCTGGCTGCCCTTACGGGACTGACACTCGTAATTTATGGAGGATGGGAACTGATCGGGGTAGGCGCTATCTGTATGATCTTTGCTTTTCTATATACCACAGGACCTTATCCTCTATCCTATCACGGATGGGGAGATGTGCTTGTCCTGGTCTTTTTCGGTCTGGTACCGGTAGGGGGTACCTACTATGTTCAGGCTCACGGGTGGACTACCGGAGTGACTTTAGGAGCGTTGGTCTGCGGCCTGGCGGTAGACACCTTGCTTATCGTGAATAACTACCGGGACAGAGAGCCGGACAGAAAGAGTGGAAAAAAAACCGTAGTAGTGCGTTTTGGAGAAAGATTCGGGAGTTACTTCTACCTGGCTACGGGATGGCTGGCAGGTGGTCTGTGCATAGGTTTCGCACTCCTCGGCAATCTGTGGGCCGGACTGCTTCCCCTGCTCTACGTGATCCCACATACACTCACCTGGAGAAAAATGGTACACATACATAGTGGTAAAAAACTAAACAGCATATTGGGTGAGACTTCACGCAATATGCTGCTGTTGGGTATACTGTTATGTATAGGTCTGCTTATGGGCTGATCTATTTTTTACCGTACATGCGGTCGTAGTATTTCTGATAGTCACCACTGGTCACTTCTTCTACCCATGCCTGATTGTTAAGATACCATTCGATGGTCCGGACAATGCCCTCTTCGAAACGGGTTTCGGGATACCAGCCCAATGCGTCGGTAATCTTAGCAGGGTCAATGGCATATCTCTGGTCGTGTCCGAGACGATCTTTGACAAAGGTGATCAGGTCTTCATTGATCCAGTCTATTGAAATCTGGCCATCGGCACCTTTCTGCTTGTTTTTCAAAGCTCCGCGGTATTCGGGTTTCTCCGACAACAGCCGATGCAGGGTAGCAATGGTGAGTTTTACAATCTCGAGGTTGGTCTTTTCGTTGTGCCCTCCTACGTTGTACACCTCTCCGTCCGTACCTTTGCGCACCACCAGGTCGATGGCTTTGCAATGATCTTCTACATAGAGCCAGTCACGTACGTTGCTGCCATCGCCATAGACGGGTAGTTTCTTTCCTTCGAGGATATTCTTTATGATAAGTGGGATCAGTTTTTCCGGAAAGTGATAGGGACCGTAGTTGTTGGAACAACGGGTCAGGGTTACCGGCATCTTATAGGTATCGTGATAGGCCATTACTACCATATCGGCACTTGTCTTGGAAGCACTGTAAGGGCTGTGCGGGCACAAAGGAGTGGTCTCTGTAAAATAGCCCTCCTGGCCCAGTGAACCATATACCTCGTCGGTAGATACCTGATGAAAACGAACTCCCTTCTGCCAGGTGGGGTATCCCTGCGCATCCTTACCGGTGACCCAGGCGCGACGGGCAGCATCCAGCAGATTCTGTGTACCCAGGATGTTGGTGATCAGGAAAAGCTGAGGATTCTCGATACTACGGTCTACATGACTTTCGGCAGCGAAGTTCACGACATAGTCGAACCGATATTCGGAAAACAGCTGGTCGGCCAGTTCCCGGTCGCAGATATCACCCTTCACAAAAAAGCAACGTTCGTTGTCAATGTCCTCCACGATGGTGCCCAGATTACCGGCATAGGTCAAAGCATCCAGCACCACGACACGTATATCCTCATGTCTGGCCAGAATGTACTTCAGGTAGTTGGCTCCAATGAATCCGGCGGCACCGGTCACTAAATAAGTCTTCATATTGTATCTCTATTAAATAATTGCTTTTGTGTGCTTTCGACTTGTCTGTCTGATAAAATATATCTGCCAGATGGAATGGTCACGTCCGGGATCAGAAATATCTCTGTAAATTCATAGCAAAGAACGAAAAGAATTTTGATATGACAAAATAAATCAGCGGACAGATGCAGTATTCTTATATAAACCCGGATTTTTTCAGTAGGAATGTGTATCTTTAACGATCGCACAACCTCAATTTACGATATACTATGATCAAGTACAAATGGTTTATCTACATACTGCTATCCGGTTTTCTGGTGACAGCCATGACATGCGAAGATTATGAACCGGAGATCACGCTGATGCCTGCCACTCTCACAAGTATGGAACTTACCCACCTGGACAACAGCGGAAAGGATCCTGTAGTAAGTACCAGCCACCGTATCGCCCGGGAAGCTTATATGCTGCGTATCCGGTTGATTATTGATGCGGAGTCTTACGACAAAACCCAACCTTATGAGGTGCCTCAACTGACTGATCCTATCCGTAAAATAGAAATATATGCTTCTGCTACCGACGGTGCCCGAACAGATGGAACTACCGGGCCGGCAACCGAAACACACGTAACAAACCGGTTCAAAGACTATCCGATACCCCTGGAAGATCATCTGTATGACACTACTTCTTCCGGAAAGCTATTGTCGGAATGTAAACAAACCTCTATCTATAAGGCATTGTCTGATGCATTGCCGGCAGGCTCCTATACATTCAGGGTCGCCTGTATCCAGCAAAGCGGTGAGATCCTGGAGGCATACACTACTGCTATAGAATTTTATTAACCCTTGCCTGTACACTATGAAACGTTGTCCCCTGCGCTTTGTCTTTTTATTCTGTATGTGTGTATGGAGTATAACCTGTCTGTGTCAACAGAAAAAACCACTCCGGTCTTTGTTTGAATTCGGTGGCGGAGCCAATATTTTATTCGCAGCTACCCGATCGGACAATCCTGCCTCCCAGGCGGATTACCTGCGAAGCCCTCATGCCACCATCAATATGCGATATGGCTACTTTTTCGGTTCTCACTGGGGAATGTACGTGCATATCCAGGTAATGACAGTAGGTAAAAAGCAGAACCAGCTTTATCAGAAATACATTTCTCCTTACGAAAACAGATATTACCTTTCAAACTATACAGAATATAATCAGGACGGTGGCGGACTGCTTTATACCACCGTTGGTATCAGCTATCGGATGCGGTGGAACAGATGGGCGCTCTATTCACGAGCCGGCGTGGGAGGGGCAGAAAGACGCACAACAACGATCGATCTGACCCTGAAAGGTAAAGAGAACAATGAGGTGTACCAGGTATCGTACAATTCGTCCAATCATACACCCGGTATTCTCTCTGTAGGGACTACTGTACATTATCATCTGTCGCGCAGGATCAGTATATATATGGATGCGGCTTATATGCAGTCTTACCAGAGACCGGTGTATACATTCAGACAGACCAACCTGTATAACGAAGAGATTGTCACGGAGAAGAAATTCAAAGCGCCCCACCAGGGACATCTCAGTCTGAATATGGGGATAGGTATACATCTATAGAACAGAAATATGCTCCAGGAAAAGCAAAAAAATTTCCTCATCCGGCCAGTTCGATCACTTCGAGATCTTTGAAGACTCCCTCTTCGATCACAAAACGTACCATGGTACGTACTTTATGAAATCCGTAGATGCCTGCCGCACCGGGGTTTATGTGAAGCATATCCAGTGTCTTATCGTATTTGACCTTGAGTATATGCGAATGGCCGCTGATGAAGAGTTTGGGAGGACGGGTGAGGATACTTCCCTGAATGGAAGGATCGTACTTACCGGGATATCCTCCGATATGCTTCATCAGTACTTCGGCGCCTCCCACTGTAAACCGGTTGACCAGAGGAAAATGCCTCCGGATATCCTGTCCGTCGATATTTCCGTATACCCCCCTCAACGGACGGAATGCCTGTAGCTTCAAGGCTATTTCGAGTGAGCCGAAGTCTCCGGCATGCCAGATCTCGTCGCACGTTTCAAAATATTGCAGGTACTTCTCGTCCCAATGGGAATGTGTATCTGATAGCAGTCCTATTCTTACCATTCTTTGTTTTGTTTATACCGACAAAGATAGTATATTTGGACAAAACTCTGAGTTTTGGGATACTATTTAAAACGGACTTTACATCTATGGAAAACCGATATAATTATTTCAAACGCGATATAAGCTGGCTCTCATTCAATTACCGGGTATTGCTGGAAGCAGAGGACACCCGGCTTCCTCTGTACGAAAGAATCAATTTTCTTTCTATCTATTCCTCGAATCTGGAAGAATTTTACAAAGTACGTGTAGCCGACCACCGGGCCATCGCATCGGGGGTGACGCAAAGCGAAGAAGAGAATGTGCAGTCTGCCACGGAATTGCTGCGGCACATCCAGGCGGAAGTCAACCGGCAGACAGAAAAGCGAACAGCTATCTACGAAGGTCAGATACTCCCGGCACTCCGGAAAAATCACATTGTCTTCTACCAGACTCCTGAAGTGGAGGAATTTCACCAGGCGTTTGTTGAGAACTTCTTCCGGGAAGAGATATTCCCCTACCTGCAGCCTGTGCCTATCTCGCGGGACAAGGTAATCTCTTTCCTGCGGGACAACAGACTCTACCTGGCTGTGCGCCTTCTGCTTCCGGAAAAGGAAGAAAACGATCCGGAACGTACACACTATTTTGTGATCAAGCTTCCTTACAGCAAGGTCCCCCGATTCATTGAACTCCCCCGGCACAAAAACACGTATTATCTGATGTTTATCGAAGACATCATGAAAGCCCACCTGCATATTATATTCCCCGGTTATCAGGTAGACAGCAGTTTTTGTGTAAAAATATCCAGAGATGCGGATATACTGATCGATGAGACTTCGAAAACGGACATTGTGGAACAGGTGAAGAAAAAGGTAAAGAAAAGAAAGATCGGTGCTGTGAGCCGGTTTGTGTACGACCGTACGATGCCTGCCGACTTTCTGGCCTTTATGATGGAGGTATTTAACATCCATACTCCGGAACTGTCTCCGGATGATGCCCATTTGAATATGGAGGATCTGCGGTTGCTCCCCAATCCCCATGATATGCTGCAAAGGGTAGAAAAGCCTGCTCCTATGAAACTGCGTTGTCTGAATGAGCGTGAATCTGTGTTCGATTATGTAGAGCAGAAGGATCTGCTGGTACATTATCCGTACCACTCTTTCGAACACTTCATCCATTTTCTATACGAAGCGGTACATGACCCTTCGACGGAGGAGATCATGCTCACCCAATACCGGGTAGCAGAAAACTCGGCAGTGATACATCAGCTACTGGCTGCTGCACAAAATGGCAAGAAAGTTACGGTGTTTGTCGAGCTCAAAGCAAGGTTCGACGAGGAACACAATCTGTCTACCTCACAAATGATGCAGAAAGCAGGTATACATATTATATATAGCATCCCCGGTCTGAAGGTACATGCCAAGGTGGCTCTGGTGGTACGCCGAAACAAGAAAAATGCCCCGGCCAGGAGCTTTGCTTACATCAGTACCGGCAATTTCAATGAGAAGACTGCGACATTGTATGCAGACTGTGGATTGTTTACTTCCAACGAACAGATCGTGAAAGATGTGCATACTCTTTTCCGGACTTTCCAGGGAAAGAAGAATCCCCACTTCCATCATCTGCTGGTGGCACAATTCAACCTGATCCCGGAACTGGAACGACTGATCCGGCAGGAGATGGATCATGCCCGGCAGGGAAAAGGCGGGCGCATTGTACTCAAGATGAATGCCCTGCAGGATCCGGCCATGATAGACCGTCTTTATGAAGCTTCCAGGCAAGGCGTACAGATCGATCTGATCGTAAGGGGAGCCTGCTGCCTGATCCCCAATCAGACATACAGCAGTAACATACGTATCACACGCATTGTAGATAGTTTTCTCGAACATGCCCGTATCTGGTATTTCGGAAACGCCGGAGAGCCTCAGATATTTCTGGGATCGCCGGACTGGATGCGCCGCAACCTGTACCGACGCATCGAGGCGGTAACACCGGTACTTGACCCGGAACTGAAAGGACAAATCGTCCGGATGCTGGAGATACAACTTGCAGATAACTCCAAAGCGTGCCTGGTGAACGAGCGGCTGGAAAACCAATTCAAGCCTCGGAAGAAAGGAAAAATCATACGGGCACAATACGATTTCTATAACTACCTGAAAGAGCAGAATGAAACATTTCCGTAACATGTATGACATTTCCCTGCAACAAGAAAAGGGTTTCTTTGCAGGCAGAAATAACAACACAGTATGGAAACAGTTTATTTATGCATTGTCATATTCCTTTTTGTCCTCGCTATTTTTGACCTGATGGTAGGGGTCAGTAACGACGCTGTCAACTTCCTCAATTCTGCCGTAGGAGCTAAAGCCGCTCCTTTTCGCCTGGTACTGATCATTGCCGCCATAGGGATCTTTGCCGGGGCATGTATGTCCAACGGGATGATGGAGATTGCCCGCAACGGGATCTACCAGCCACAACATTTCTATTTCACCGAAATTATGTATATCCTGGTGGCCGTCATGCTCACAGATGTGGTGTTGCTGGATCTCTTCAACTCCATGGGTATGCCTACCTCTACTACTGTTTCTATGGTATTCGAATTGTTGGGTGGGACCTTTGCCATTGCACTACTGAAAGTTTACGGCAGTGATATCCTCTCTTTCGGAGACCTGATCAATACGGAAAAGGCGCTGTCGGTGATCATGGGTATCTTCTTGTCTGTGGCCATCGCTTTCTTCTTCGGTAGCCTCGTACAATACATTACCCGTATTATTTTCTCTTTCAATTATAAAAAGCACATGAAATACAGCATCGGATTGTTTGGTGGTATCGCTGCTACTTCCATTTTGTATTTTATGCTGATCAAAGGACTGAAAGACAGTGCCTTCATGACTACTGAAAACAAACTATGGATACAGGAAAACACATGGATGCTCGTGGGAGCGTTTTTTGTATGTTCCACCGTATTGATGCAGATACTTCACTGGCTGAAGATCAATGTATTCAAAGTGATCGTATTGATGGGAACATTCGCATTGGCTATGGCGTTTGCCGGCAATGACCTTGTCAACTTCATCGGGGTACCTCTGGCAGGATACTCCTCCTTTGTAGATTATACAGCGAATGGTGCAGGTGCTGCCGATAGCTTCCTGATGACCTCTCTCTTAGGTCCGGCCAAGACCCCCTGGTATTTCCTGGTAGGTGCAGGTGGCATCATGGTATATGCATTGTTTACCTCCAAAAAAGCACACAATGTGATCAAAACTTCTGTCAACCTCTCCCGCCAGGATGAAGGTGAAGAGTCGTTTGGTAGTACACCTATTGCCCGTAAAGTGGTGCGTCTGAGCCTGAATATATCCAATGCCCTTTCAAAGATAACCCCTGACGGAACCAAGAAATGGCTGGATACCCGCTTTCGCAAAGATGAAGCCATTCTGGAAGAAGGAGCCGCATTCGATCTGGTACGTGCCTCAGTGAATCTGGTACTTGCAGGTTTGCTGATCGCAGTAGGTACTTCCATGAAACTTCCTCTTTCTACGACTTATGTTACTTTCATGGTGGCAATGGGATCTTCACTGGCCGACCGGGCCTGGGGAAGAGACTCAGCCGTTTTCCGTATAACCGGAGTATTATCCGTGATCGCAGGTTGGTTCCTGACAGCAGGTGCGGCCTTCACGCTCTGCTTTCTGGTAGCCATGATTATTTATTTCGGAGGTACAATCGCCATTTTGGCTATGGTGGCACTGGCTGTATTTATACTTATCAGAAGCCAGATCAGCTTCAAAAAGAAAAAAGACAAAGAAAAGGGAGATGAGACTTTCAACCGCCTGATGCAGACAGAAGATACGGATGAAGCCCTCGAACTGATGCGTATACATACCAGAGAACAACTTTCTAAAGTATTGCTCTATGCGGAAGAAACTTTCGACCGCACCACGCGTTCTTTCCTCGAAGAGAACCTGAGGGGACTACGCAAAGCGATGGGAGCTACCAAGTTTGAAAAGCAACTCATCAAACAGATGAAGCGTAGTGGTACAGTGGCTATGTGCCGTCTGGACAACAAAACCGTACTTGAGAAAGGACTCTATTATTATCAGGGAAATGACTTTGCAGGAGAACTGGTCTACAGTATCGGTCGGCTGTGTGAGCCTTGCCTGGAACACATAGACAACAACTTCAACCCTCTGGAAGAAGATCAGAAAAAAGAGTTTGAAGCCGTATCCCGGCAGATCACCGAACTGATCCGTTCGTGCCGGATCAAACTGGAAGCGAATGACTACGACAATTTCCGGGAAGAACTACTGAAAATGAATGCGCTCAACAATCAGTTGTCTCATCTCAAAAGAGAAGAATTGAATCGCATTCAGGGCAAAAACACTGGTATAAAGACCAGTATGGTATACCTGACGATCCTCCAGGAAGCACAGAACGTGCTGACTTATACGGTCAACCTGATGAAAGTAAGCCGTAAATTCCAGCTGGAACCACAAATGATCTGAGAAGATATAGATTTGAAATAACCTCAACAACAAAGCGGGTGCTCTTTTCAGGACACCCGCTTTGTTGTTTGCTACCATTTGTTCTTTTCCTCTTACCAGACCAGATCCGGCAGGTATTTACTGAGACATCCGCGCAGACGGTCCAGAGTTATTGGCTTGACAAGCACTTCTGTAGCTCCACTTCGCATGGCATTCTCACGATCTGTACTGAAGGCGTAAGCAGTCTGCATGATAATAGGAATGTCTTCCGCTTCTTTACGAATGATCTCTGTTGCCTCCAGTCCGTTCATGACAGGCATTTTGATATCCATCAATATAGCTTCCGCTTTTCCTTTATGCTCACGGAACAAAGATACCATCTCCTCTCCTGTCCTGGCCCACATGACATCACACTTTTTCCCGATGATAGCTTTGATCAGTTTGAAGTTGCTATCATCATCCTCCGCCACGAGGATCAATGGGCGGTAATCATTTTTCACTTTCTCGTTTTCTGTTTCCATATACATTAAGGATAGCCAGGGCCTTAATTAGGTTTCACAAGGGAAGCAAAGTTATAAAAAATTAGTTATAAACAAAGAAATATAAAATATTACTTTCCTTTTGCTAATTCTTTTTATCCCTTACCACGCAGTCACTGTCTGAAAACCAGATAATTTTCTGATTTCATCTAAGTAAACAAAAATCCGGGATAGCAGGTTCACAGATGATGCATACAATCCTGACTCCCTGTGAAAAATAAGGAGGTACTGCGTTTACTGCTCATTTATGCCTATCTTTGCAGAAGATAGGAAGCATCTTAGCATCGTTCAGGCAAACCTGACTCTGCATTCGGCTTTCACTACCTTTGCAGAAGAGTAGGATGCGCCTCAGCATAGTTCAGGTAAACCTGACTCTGCATTCGGCTTTCACTACCTTTGCAGAAAATAGGATGTACCTTGTTTTTTAAACTATATATATGATTTCAGTAGACGGACTGGCCGTAGAATTTGGCGGCACGACATTATTCAGTGATGTATCATTCGTAATCAACGAAAAAGACAGAATAGCCCTGATGGGCAAGAACGGAGCGGGGAAAAGTACTTTGTTGAAAATACTGGCAGGAGTACGGCAGGCTACCCGTGGAAAAGTGTCGGCTCCCCGGGAGTGTGTAGTTGCTTACCTGCCTCAGCACCTGATGACCGAAGACGGACGCACAGTATTTGAAGAGACCGCTCAGGCATTTGCACACCTGCATGAGATGGAAGCAGAGATCGAACGCCTCAACAAAGAACTGGAGACACGTACAGACTACGAAAGTGACTCCTACATGAAACTGATCGAGGATGTTTCTTCCCTGAGTGAAAAGTATTATGCCATTGATGCGACCAACTACGCGGAGGATGTGGAGAAGGCACTGCTCGGACTTGGATTTGCCCGCAGTGACTTTGAAAGACAGACCAGTGATTTCAGTGGCGGATGGCGGATGCGCATCGAACTGGCCAAACTGCTGTTGCAGAAACCGGACGTATTGCTGCTGGACGAGCCAACCAATCACCTGGATATCGAATCGATCCAATGGCTGGAAGATTTCCTGATCAACAGCGCCAAAGCAGTGATCGTGATCAGCCACGACCGCAAATTCGTAGACAGCATTACGACCCGTACCATTGAAGTGACCATGGGACGGATCTATGACTATAAAGTCAACTATTCCAAATACCTGGAACTGCGCAAAGAGCGTCGCGAACAGCAACAAAAAGCTTACGACGAACAGCAGAAGTTCATCGCGGAAACCCGGGAATTTATCGAACGTTTCAAAGGAACCTACTCCAAGACCTTGCAGGTACAAAGCCGTGTGAAAATGCTGGAGAAACTCGAAATCCTGGAAGTGGACGAAGAAGATACTTCCGCACTGCGGTTGAAATTCCCTCCCTCTCCCCGCTCGGGTAGCTATCCGGTAGTAATGGAAAATGTAGGCAAGACCTACGGAGGCCACAACGTATTCAGCCACACTTCGCTTACCGTAGAACGTGGAGACAAAGTTGCATTTGTAGGAAAGAACGGAGAGGGTAAGTCTACACTGGTCAAATGTATCATGCGGGAGATCGACCACGATGGAGTACTGACACTGGGACATAATGTGCAGATCGGCTATTTTGCACAGAATCAGGCATCGTTGCTGGACGAGAACCTCACGGTATTCCAGACCATAGACGACGTGGCAAAAGGAGATATACGTAATAAGATACGTGATCTTCTGGGTGCTTTCATGTTTGGCGGAGAAGAATCGACCAAAAAGGTCAAAGTACTTTCGGGAGGAGAACGTACCCGCCTGGCCATGATCAAGCTGTTGCTCGAACCGGTCAACCTGCTTATTCTCGATGAGCCTACCAACCACCTGGATCTGAAAACAAAAGATATACTTAAACAGGCGCTTGCAGACTTCGACGGTACACTGATCGTAGTATCACATGACCGCGACTTTCTCGATGGTCTGGTGACCAAAGTATATGAATTCGGAAACAAACGCGTCAAAGAACACCTGTGCGGGATCTATGATTTCCTGGAAACAAAGAAACTGGATTCGCTCAGTCAACTGGAGAAAAGATAATCCCTCACAACCAGAGACGCTTCGCGAGTTACGATCTACCGATGTACGATTATTCCCTGCGGTCATGAGTGTTATCTAAGGATTGATATCCATGGACGTTGGAATTACCTGACAGATCATTCCTATCTATATGTAATATTCATATCTGTATATGGTATTGATACCTACATATAATATTTCTTTCAGGTCCATACTTATCAGCCCGTTAGGCGCGACATGTTTGTAGCCTCCTGCAGAAGCGCTACCGTTTATACATATCTTTTTTGTAGAGGGTCTATAGGTTGACTGTTTCGTGAGGAATGAAGCGTAATGTGAGAAATAGAATAAAATCTTTCATTGAACAACACTCCACCTACTCTACGGAGCGTTCTCCTGCACGGGGAGCCGGAAAGATTGGACCTCCGACATCAGGGGGCATGTTGTTTTCCTTAGAGGATAATTCGGTCAGTAGTACAGGATATAGGTCGTAACATTACAGCTAATGGGTGGTTTCCTCAGAGGGTAATTTATTAAGTAGTACAGGATACAGGTCGTAACATTACGGCTAATGGGTGGTTTCCTCAGAGGATAATTTGGTAAGCTGTACAAGATAATTAAATAAGCTCTACAGGATAATTTGATAAGTTCTACAAGATAATTCGGTAAGTAGTACAGGATAGGTTGGTTAGCTGTACAGAATAATTCAAATGGATCAATAGAAGAAAATAAAAAACCGGAGGCATAGGATGTATGCTCCGGTCTTTCTTTCATTGGACATCGTCAGTCTTTACTTATCCCAA
>DALZBD010000055.1:0-12672 GCA_031977515.1 Bacteroides sp.
GGATACACCTGAATGGTATGCCAGAAAAGCCATCCTCTACGGAAAACAAAAAGAGTACCTGAAGGCTATGGAGACGTATGGCCTGTTTGTCGGGCACTCGTCCCTCTCTTACCGACAGCGGGCACTGGACGACCTGGATGAGTGGGGAAGTGTGTGGATAAAAGACCTCATAGAGCAGTATCAGTATCCCGCGGCCAGGCAGGTGGTGGAAAGCTGGCTGGCTATTCATCCCGAAAATGAGGTGGCTACCCGGTATGCGATCCAGGTAACTTTTGCCATGAGAGCATACGACGAGGGAACCAATTTTGCTCTGGAGGGGCTGGAGCATACACCGCAGAATATCACTTATAAGATCAAATTGGCAGAGGCTTATAACCTGAAAAAAAGACCTTTGCAATCCATCGAACTTTTGAAAGAGGAAATGCCTCGCTATCCTTATCACAAGGAACTGATCCGGGTGTATGCCGAGGCCGGCAGGTTGTATGCCGGATCTCTGATAAAGAACGGAAAGGCGGAAGAAGGTCTGGATATCCTGAATGATGCCCTGCGGTATGACCCGGACAACAGGCAACTGAACTATACGAAAGGACTGGCCTATCACAAAATGAACCGCAACGACTCGGCGGCGTATTACCTTTCTTTCAGTGAACTGAACAGGACGGAGAAAAAGGAGTTCAACGAACATCTGAAATATGTAAAGAACAGATCGTATCAGCACACCCTTGGAGTGACCTATACTACCTACCGACAGGAAGACAACACCAAGTTGTTTTCCATAGCCGGAATAGAATATATGCGCCGTGCCGGGGAGAATAGTTATACCGGGCGTGTCAACTATTCCGGTAGAGAAGCGGGCAAAGGTATACAGGGGTGGATGGAGTGGGACCACATCTGGAGATCCGATCTCCATTCGAAAATAGAGGGAGGCGTATCTACCGATTTCTTTCCCCGCATAGCGCTGAATGCTTCCCTCTGTAAGTCTTTCCGCAAAGAGTGGGAGGTGGAACTGGGAGCCGGCTACAGGTGGTTGAGCGACAAGAAAAATCTGATGAACGTGACAGTGGGGGGGGCCAGAGAGTGCGACCAGTGGCGGATTGCTCCCAGGTTTCAATCCATTGTGCTGGACAGACACTGGTATTATAGCGTCAGTGCCCAGGGAAGGTTTCACTTCCAACATCCCCGAAACTATGTGTTTGTCACGGGAAGTGTAGGCTCTTCGCCTGAGGTAGATGTACTGGATTATCAACTGTATCGTGCTTTTTCTGTGACCAATGCGATGGTGGGGGCAGGAGGGGCTTACCTCATCAGCGAGCAGTTGTCTGTTGCCGTGGCCGGGAGCTGGTACAATTACAAAGAGAATGAGAATTACAATAGAAATCTGTATGCCTTATCTTTTCAGTTGAATGTTAGTTTCTAAATATACCTTCCGCATTGTTTGTCTGCTCTTCCTGCTTGTGACAGGATGCTCGTCTAAAAAAGCGAATAGCTTTTCGCAAACGGATGGTTCGACGTATGTCGTAACGTCTGCGAATGACCCTGTCAGCAGAGAGTGTGCGTATGCCCTCTACACCATACTGGCCGGGAGGGCTACAGACACAGAGAAGATCTTCCGGAACCAGTCCGGCAAAGATAGTAAAGAGATCAAAGTGGAGGTGATGCCTCACCTGGAGGCCGATTACTGGCTGGAGAAAGCAGGTAAAGGATGGCTTGTCCGGGTGAAGAACAAAGCCAATTGTACGTGGCTTTTTCATCAGTTGGTGCAGCTTCTCTCCACCCCGGAATGTACTTTTTACACAGACGACCTTCCTCCTGCCGTGATGGAACTGAAGGCGGGGTGCAGGACGTTTGAGTTTTCCTATCGGGAGCCGTATTTTCCCTCCAACCTGACCCATGAAAACCACAGTCTGTTTGGTACTCATACCGTAGAGTATGACTGGGGAGTGTGGGGACACAACCTCAGAAAGATGTTGAACGACGATACGGAGGTGTCCTTGTATGCCAGGCGGTCGGACAGTGTCTGCTACGAACAATTCTGTTTTTCCGGCGAAGCACTTTTTTCGCAGGTGAAAGAGTATATCATGCACCATTTCGGGGAGGGAAAGGAGTCGCCAAAACATTTTATGATCATGCCCGATGACAACTCCATTGTTTGCGAGTGTGAGAAATGTCTGCGACAGGGCAATACGCCACGCAACGCTCTACCGGCTGTTTCCGCGTTTATAAAAAGGCTGGCTTTGTATTTTCCGGATCATGTCTTTTTTACTTCTGCCTATGGAACTACTTTTTTCTCTCCTCAGGACAAATGGCCTGCTAATACGGGTGTCATTATCAGTACGATAGATCTGCCCAAAGGAGGGGCTCCGGAAGGCGGGGCAGAGGTACAGAAGTTTATAAAGCTGATAAAGAGATGGAAGAAATCTGTTCCTGTCATTTACGTCTGGGATTACGCGGCCAATTTTGATGATTATCTGACTCCGCTTCCTGTTCTCTATGGGTTCCGCCAACAGCTTGCTTTCTACAGATCGCATGGGGTGAAGGGTGTCTTCCTGAATGCGAGTGGCTATGATTACAGTCCGTTTGAGGATGTAAAGACATTTGTCGCGGCGGCTCTTTTGATGGATCCGGGGCTTTCTGTGGATGTGTTGTGCCGCCTTTATTTCGAACGGTATTATCCGGTATCGGGTAGGGTATTGAGTGATTATTATCTTTCGCTGGAAAAGAGGATGGAGGGTATGGATGCTTTCTATGATCTGTACGCAGGCTTCGGGCAAGCTCTTTCCACATACCTGGATATAGAGGAGTTTGTGGCGTTTTACAGGCAGGTAGCTGCCTTCCTGGAGACTGCCCAGGGCGAAGAGAAAGTAAAACTGACTAAGCTCTACACGGCCTTGAGCTTTACGCGTCTGCAGCTGGCCTACCATCAGAAGGATGATCGGTATGGCTTTTTTCAGACTGCCGGAGACTCTCTGGCTTTTCGTGAGGAATTGCTTCCGGTGTGGCAGCAGCTATCTGCTTATACCCAATTTGAAGATATGATGAATTACCGGGAAGCGGACGGAAGCATCGGCGATTATCTGCACAACTGGGAGAAGATGATGAAACCTGCAACGGCCAATCTGCTTACCGGAGCAAAGGTGAAAAACGTGTCTCAGTTGGACGAAAACGACCAGGATATAACCCTACTTACGGACGGAGTGACGGGATTTGACAGGGACTACCACCTGGGATGGTATCTGAATAGTATAGATGATCTGCATCTGCAATTCCAGTCGCCGAAGATGAAGAAGGCCAGACAGTTTTCTATGCGGTTTCTGCTGAATAGCCGGCACCGGATGTCTCTGCCGGACAAAGTGGACCTGTACAGAGACGGAGTGTTCTATAAAACGCTCAGGCCTTTTCCTGAGAAAAGCAAAGTTCCCTATTCCATCGGTGTGGTCCGGACGGATGTGGATCTGACGGATACGGATACGCTTGGGGTCAGGATCTTTCACAGGGACATGGCCGGAAGATCTATCGTTGCCTGTGACGAAATACTACTATATTAACTGATTATGAAAAAAACTGTTTTTTATGCATGGAAAGGTATGGCTGCCTTCCTTGTTACATCGTGTTTGATGATGAGTTGTCATATAAAAGAGAAGACAACCACCATGGAGATCAAAGATCCTGTACGCCATTATTATCCGATCCTGAGGGGACAGCAGCTGGAAATGATGTACCTGATCGAGAATACAGGAACGAATCCTTTGTTTATTACGGATATTCATACTTCCTGTGGGTGCGTACTGGTGAGTGATACGCAGCTGAACGTGCTGCCTCCCAAAGGACAGGGTTTTATCCATCTGAAGTATGACAGCAGCAAGAATACGGGGTATGTGGAACATTACATCACTATTTATGCCAATATCGGAGAGGAGGCCTATAAGGAGGTGACTTTTGATGTGCATGTGGTGCCTGATGCTCTTTATACCAAAGATTATGAAGAGATGTATAGGGACTATCAGCAAAAGTATGCTTCTGCCACCTCGCTGGTAGATGGGAAAGAGAATCATAAGAGGTATTATGTCATGGATTGAAACGTGGTTTCAAATCCATTCTTTTTAGTAAGGAACGGCTTTTATAGTGTGATCTCTGATTTGTTATTTTGTCGTTCGATCTGTGAAATAGCTGACATATTTCATGTACAACAGCGTTTTTGCTAATCCTGACACGGTTGCTTTTGCTTCTTTCTGCGGAATGTAATTGCATATTTATTAGTTGTGACGTTATAAATATCCGTAATCACGGATATAAATGAATATACTTGCATGTACGTTAGTGGTAACGTACATGCAGGTTATTGCTAATGTACATGCAGGTTAGCACTAACGTACCTGCAGGTTATCGCTAACGTACATGCAAGGTATGATTTAGGTATGAATTTCTTAGAAAAAGAGGGCGGTTTTTCTCTGGTTTGCTCTCCGTGGTGCAGTGCTTTGAAATGTATTTTTGCTGCTTCTTTTTCTGAATTTGTGGTAAATGGAAAGTGGTTTCCCGGTTCCTGTATTTGAGTTGTCTCTTTTTGACCCAGATCTGTTGATAATGTGTCTGAGCCTGATTCGTTTTCCCTGCGTTATTCTCCCATGTATTTATCTTCCCCATCAAATAAGCAATTCTCAGAGGTATATAGTTTCATTTTGTCATTTTGCTATTGTTGTGTTCGGGTTTTCTTTTCCTCTGTTTTGAGGTGAGATCTTACGCATATATTCAGGATCTATGGAGAGGATTTTACTACAGAGACAGAGCCTTTTTCATATTTCCTGTTTTTTTATTATTTTATTCAGAATAAAGGGGATGGAGTGGCTTTTTTCCTTTGTCTCTGTTGTATTTTTCCTCTTTTTCCGTAAAAAAATAATAATGTCACCATTTATACACTTTATGAGGTGATTTATTCACATAAAATAGCAGAAACCGTATCAATAAAAGTTAATATAATAAATATATGTAACTTATATTTGATATATTTGTAACATACAATTTGATTGTTTTTAACAAATAGGTGAGGCGGACCTGCGTTAAAAACAAATTCTTAACTACGGGGCTTTCCATATCCGGAGAAATTATATTTTAGGAAGAATACTACTCCTGATCTTGTCGCGATTTGACAGGAAAAAGGGGTACTAATTATAGAAACACATCGAAATGAAAATAACGAATGAGGGGCTGACGAGCTATCGCTACTATTATGAATTCAGTAATACGAAACAACCTTTGATAGAGGTGATGTACATAAAATCCGATATCAAGCGTTCGGGGGTAATAGGAGTGAATGAGATTATATTTGTATTGCAGGGAAAATGTGAAGTGATTTGTGATATTTATCCTCCGGTGACTCTGACCGACAGGGAATCGGTATTTATCCCATCGGGTTCTCACTTCCGCGCCCACGCTCCTGAAGGAAGCAAGATCATTGTTTTCAGGCTCGATCCTCTTCAGAAAGTATACGGTTCTTATTCTGTGGAAGAGCTTTATACGGAATCCCAGAATTATTCTTTTCCGGAAGATGCCGGAATATTGGAGATCAACCCAATGATGCATCATTTTCTGATCCATCTTTCTTATTACCTCGAACATGGAATGACCAATACGGTCTTGTATGAGATAAAGATCAAAGAACTTCTCTTGATCCTGCATAGCTTCTACGAAACAAAGAATCTATGCTATTTCTTTAAACCCATTCTGAATAATGATTATTTGTTTGCTGCTCAGATTTTTGAACACTGGGAACAGGCCAAAAATGCAAAAGAACTGGCCGATCTGGTAGCGTATACTCCTACTTCTTTCAATAAAAAATTCAAGCAGGTATTTGGAGTTACACCTTATAAGTGGCTCAACGAACGCAAATCGGCCAAGATCCTGTATGAGATCACTAATACCGATCAGCCCCTTAAACTGATTGCCGAGAATTATGATTTCAATTCCCAACAACAGTTCAATGATTATTGCATCCGTAATTTCAGGCAGACACCGGGTGCTATCCGCAATGGCAATTAAAAGCTATTTGTAATAAAAGTCATTTGTAATCAGAATCATTTTTCATTAGAGTTATCTGTAATCAGGGTCATTTGTCATTGAGATAGATATTTTATAATGAAAGGGTGTGTCAAAAGTCCAAATGTTCTTTGATTTAGTTACAAATTGTAAGCGACTGTTTTCATCCCCAGTCCAAAAGTGTTCCCCACCTCCCAAGCCCGAAGGGCATAGCCGTCAGGCTAAGGATTACCAGCCCCGTAGGGGTTGTCTGTTTGTAGCCCCGTGCGGAAGCGCGGGATTTATAAGGTGATCAATGAGTTGCGCCCCGTAGGGGTGCTATGTAAGGAATGATTTATTTCCCTGCCAGATAATCCATTTTATCAAACACATATATCCCATTTATGGGTAACATTACAGGAACATAGCACCCCTATGGGGCGCATCTATGTGGGAATCTATGATTTCCCCGCGCTTCCGCACGGGGCTACAAACATACAACCCCTACGGGGCTGGTATAAACAGGTTGCTCAGTGATGAGCTTTAGTCTTACAGAGAGATAAATCTACTTATGATGCATCTTCCACACACTTTCCGGATACACTTGTCATACACACTTTCCGGATATATCTTCCACACACATATTATCCAAATAGACTTTCCCGAGATTGCTTTCTGAACAATTTACACACTTAAATCCTATAACTTAATTCTGCTGGCAGGATATATCGAAAATTTGCTAAATAAAATATTCTTCACTTGAACGGACAGGAATATCCATAAAAACAGGGGATGCCTAAAAAGGCATCCCCTGTTAACAATATACTAAAATTACTGAGAGTGAAATCTTAACTATTATCTGAATCTATCTAAGAAATCGTCTCCATAAGTCGCTGCTTCTGTCAGCCATGCTATGAAATTGTTGAGTAATCTCTCATGATCCGAACCTGCCGGATAGTTCATTGAATTACTGTCTTTCGTATTTTTGCTGCCGAATATGGCCGGATCCGTTATCCAGATGATACGCATGACCGGGTCGATTCCGAAAAGACATACTTCCTGGCCTCTTGTGCTGCTGGTCTCACTGATCCCCATGATGATCGGAACGAATGTATCGGGCCATTTGGTCAGTCCTCTGTTCTGTACACTTTTACCGTTCAGGCTTATGTTTCCGGGAGTGACCGTACCGAAACGTCCATTCAGCAAATACGCTATCAACGGATGGTTGAGATCTATATTTTTATTGAAATACCTGCTGGAAGTGGCAGAGATATTCGGGTCAATGACTGCATAATTCGTTCCGAAATTGGCATTCAGCCGGGTTGCCGATGTCGACGCATATCCGGCGTTGTGAGTCACGAAAGCAAATCTCCTGTCGCTGCCATCCATCCAGGTCTTCAGGGCTCTTCCCTGTGAGGCGCTCATGGAACCTGTCACCTGGAAAATATGGGTTATATCCTGAATTGCAACCTTCGATGAGAAAACGTAGCCATCTGTCGCATTGACTGTTCCGGTCGGGCCAAACAGATTCTGGTTTCTCATGTTGGTGGCCAGGTTGAATACATACCGGTTTGTATTGCTTCTGTTCAGGTTGAACAATGCTCCTGCTTTGGCATACTTTCTTGTCTGTACAATGAGGTTTCCGGAAGAAATAGCGTTCTGTTTGATCACGAATGTCTCTTTAACACTGTTGTTGCTGTGAAGATACACCGTCAAAGTGATCTCAGCAGTCGTATTCAGGGCAGTTAAAGCAGAAATCCTGATGGCAAACGTATTGCTGCCGTTGCTACGGCTGTCCCAACTGCTATAGGTCTTTTCTTCCGGTTCATCTCCGTCGGAGCCTGAATCGTCATCGTCGTCCTCTCCATCCGAAATGGCATCTACGAACAAAGCTTCTGCTACATTGGTATTGACACTCAGTTCGGCTTTGAATCTGCCGCTGGCATATACAATGATGTTGTCCGTATAGCCTCCACCTCCGGAGAATGTCGGAAATACATTGGGGGAGACAGTCAGGTATTCGGCTTGCGAGCCAGCTTGTGAGAGGATGATCACGCGACTTACTTCCGGTATATCTTTCAGTTTTACCAATACAAAGCAATGACGTGTATCTGCATGGGTATTGTCTTCGATGGTTTGCAGGTTGAACGTTTCACCGGCTTCTCCCTCTATGGTTGTCAGCGGAGTGTCTCCTTCCGCAACGAATGCGAAGTAACTGCTGTTATAGATCTCTGCCACCCATGTACCGGAAGCTGATACCTGTATGTCGGAAGAGATATGTCCTGCTTCTGACGAAAACAGAGGTAACTCATAGGTATTCAGGTTCAGAAAATCGATATCGTGAGGATTTTGCTTGATAAGGATAGAACCGGAAAGTACGCCAAAACGCAAAGTCACTACTCCTGCCACAGGCTCACTACACGGAGTGGCAGTGATGGTCAGAATATTTTTGTTGAGCGTGACAGATATATTTTCAGGAAGTTCCTGGTTTGAAATTTCCAGTTTTCCTTCTCCGAGTGTGAAAATATTGTATTCACGTGTGTCACCCAGAGGGGAGAGCTGTACTTCCTGAGTAGGAATAGCCAGGATATTCTCACCGTCTTCATGGAAATTCCCGCTGTCGTCCAACGTCCATCCGTTGATATCTACTTCGATCAGAAGGTCTGCTTTGCGGTATGCACCTCTTTCATTATCTTCTCCCTGGCCGTTTACACTTCTGACTGTGCTCCGGTATACATTGTTTCTCTTGAGCTGCTGACCCATTGACGTCGCGTTGACGTTGGTGCGGAAATATTCCACTGCATCCGAACCCTCTTTTCTAAGCCCGATGATCAGACAGGTTGTGAGTGGATCGTTCTGTTCCGGGCTCACTACATAATTTTCAAAAGCATACAGAGAACCAACGATTTCTTTGTTTTCATTTGCTTCCACGCCGTAATAGCGTTCGGTACGATCGTTCCCGAATGTATTGAAAATACTTTCCCAGACAGTAGTGGTTGTATAGGCGTTCCATATAGAGGCAGAAACCAGTTCATAGCCCGGAGCCTGGCAGAAAACATCAAAGCGACTCACTGCCCGGGTCAGTTCGATCGTTACTTTCTCTTCATTGGCACGTTTCAGGGCGCTTGCACTCATCGGCAGGTTTGAACTTGCAATCCGGTGGGAATTGTCTGTTTGTTCTGCGACCGGATCCTGCTTGTCTTCTACACCTGTGATTTTCATCAGGGTATGGATCACCTCGTTTTCCGAATAACCTTCGAAGCGCTGCCGGATCTCCTCCACGCTTTGAAACGGCTCAGTCGTATATTCTTCTATATTCGCGCAGAGCAACATCTTATAATCGGTGGAGTTGTTCAGTTTAGAGTCTTCAGGGAAAGTAATGGATATGTTCCCGGAAACAGATAGCCCGGAGGGCTCGTCCGCTTTCAGATCGATCGCTTCCAGAAACATCCCGGTACCACCGGTAGAGTTTTCAAAAAACAATAGATAGAATGAGTGAATCGTATCC
Organism: Bacteroides sp.; assembly: GCA_031977515.1. GTDB lineage: Bacteria > Bacteroidota > Bacteroidia > Bacteroidales > Bacteroidaceae > Bacteroides. The sequence goes on from DALZBD010000055.1 coordinate 9,518, forward strand.
TCTTCATCTTCCAGAGGGATAGACGTCCTGGTCACAGCGGAGACCGGGTTGCTGATGCTGTATGTCAGATGGAACCCATTCGGGTTTCCGGAAGTTCCTCCCCAGTCGTCTCGGTCACAACTTACCAGGAAGAGGGTCAGAATGCTAAGCAATATGCCAGTTGTTCTTTTCATATTTGATTTCTTTTATATTTTTTCATGCTGCAAAGGTAGATGCTTTCATCGGGACAGTTTTACACAATTATTGTCCGATTTTAAACGATCAGTTTGTATAGACGATTTTTATATCCTGTTTTATTTTTAGCTACTGTTGAATGTCAGTTCCACAACGGAATGATGTAAAGAAACGAGCCAGGTTTAAATAAGGGCTTGTATCTTTGAGTTGTATTTGCTGTGAGATTTAGTATCCGGATCTGTATGTTCCGGAGTATCGATTGTATGAATAAACTGTTGTTTCTGTTTAAAGTAGCTATACAGGTTACCTCCATTTTATAGATGGAGGTAGCGTCTTGTCGGAATTTCCTTGCGACATTCAGGATGATTTCCGGTTGACTGTATATTGTATGTTTGTCTTCCGTTTTATATTATATCCATTCAATGGGCTGGTCAAAAATTCTCCAGTCATTGATGAGTATATTCACGTGTTTGCTGTATATATCCACGTGTATATTATCTCCGGGTTGTGCAATGTGGTTTGTGGTAATGGTAAAGAGATGTATGTCCTCTTTGTACGCCTTGATGGTGAGGAATGTATTCTCCGTAGCTGCTGGCAGTAGCGCGTGTTTGGCCGTTCTGAGTACTCCATTCTTGTCCTTTTCGACAAATGGCACATTGATCACCGCCTCCTCTCCCGTGGGTGTGAAGTTGATATCCATTTCCGTTGTTGTTCCATGAATATCGATCCTTGTGGGTGCATTGGGGTGTTCACTTTCCAGTTCTTCTGTTTTTGTATGGAATGCTGCCGTAAACCTTGCGATGCAGTCGTTCATAGGTAGTTTCACCTTTACCTGCTGTGATATATCATTGTCCTGGTACTCCACCTTTCCCAGATAGAGGTGTCCTATGGATCTGTTTGTGACCCTTTGTGCTATTTTCTCTCCGCTTTCAGGTACGTCCGGTATAGTTCCGACAAGCTGCTCACGGGTTGGAATCGCCCATGCAATAATATCCACTTCTCCTGTGAACTCCTTTTTGATGAGGTATTCGTTTCCTCCTTTGATCTCTTCATAAGGTATGATCTGTCTTGAATAGAAGATATTGTTTTTATAGATTCTCAGATCCACATCGTTTCCGATGACCTCATCATATCCTTTTGTCGTTCCTTCGTGTACGAATGTGATCCTGATAAAATCGGGACATCCATTGCTACCCTCCTGCAGACAGGATGTCAGTGTGAGGATCATGGTGATGCAAATAAGAATGTATCGTTTCACAGTCTTCTTTCTTTATGTTTTGTATAGGGTTATCCTTTGTTTTTTATGCAAACCGGAGGACAGAAGCCTCTGCCCTCCGGTTCCTGAAAAATGTAAATACAGAAATCATTATCAGATGTCGGCACCTTCATTGTATACTCTCCAGTCTGCCACAGTGATGTTGGCTTCGATGAGTGTCTGGTCTACGTCGGGGATGATGGGTTTTTCCTCTTCTGCTTCTCCTGGAGTTCCGTATCCGATCGATCTAACATTCATGATATCCACGTTGTATATCGCGTTGCGCAATACTTTGAATCTTGATGCTTTGTCGTCTGTTTTCGATACGTTGATCCTCCAGTAACGTGTCACCGTGCTTGCCGGATTGGCATCGTCATAGAGGTCTGCTTCCACGATGATAGCATATACCGTTGCTGGCTTGAATCCGAGGAATTCATTTTCGTCTATTCTCACCGGTGAGTTTTCGTATACATACACTCCTGATTCTGCTTTGTCTGCTTTTGCCTGCAGGAAGCTTGTTCCACTGTATACCTCTCCGAGTACATTGTTCTGGTACTGTGATGCTGTATAGTTTGCCAGTGTGTTCCCCAGTTGCCATACGTTGTGGTCCCACTGTGCGCTTTCTCCTGCGATTCCGTAGTTAGGGAATGCATACGACTTTTTGAGTCCGTTGACAACCACATATCCTTTGATGCCGAAAGCGATGTTTCCCTGGAGTGCATTACCGTTCCACAGAAGTTCGAGTTCTTCGAGTTCTTTGGTGTTTGTGATCTCCACGTTCACTGTTTTCGCTGTGGGTGCATTGATCTTTCCATAGAGACGTGATATGACGATGTCTACGCTTTCCACTTCCTCTTCGGAAACGCTGATGCCCATGAGTTCTCCTGCCATAGGTATACCTGTTCCTTCCTGGAGTTGTGTATCTATCTTTGTTGCGATCTCGTGGTTGTATATCGCTTCCCGTACTTCGCTCAGGCTGGGCCGTCCCAGGTCTGTGAGGTTCATGTTTGCTGCCACGAGCACTGCTTTTGCATTTCCTGCTGTTACACCGAATGTATATTCTCCCGATGCTGCCGCTGGTATTTTGATGTATTTGTCAAATGACTGGTCATCGTTGAATACATAGAATTCGAGTTCTTTTACCTGGCTTTCGGCTTTTGTTCCCTGTTGTGATGCTCCGCTTCTTGTTCCTGCTGTTTGTTTTGTCTGAATGTACACAGTCATGTTTGCTGTTCCTGCCTGTGGGATCTCTGGTTGGTTGATCCCTTCTTCGTTGTTACACGCTGTGAAAATGAGCATACTTGCTACTGCTGCTGAGAAAAATCTTACAATCTTCATACTTTACTTTTTTAATGATTTCTTTTTAGAGATTTACTTTTTTACTAATACTTGTTTTGTTCTGTGATTCAGATCTTAGTTTTTTTCTTCGAGATTTAGTTCAGGTTCGTTTATCTACATCTTTCTTTTTTATCTTTTTCAATATTTACCTTTTTCAGTCTTTTTCTGTTGTTATCAAAAGCAATCTTTTACCTGTTTTACCAATGCCTTTTTTTTACTACTTTTTACTTATAACTTACTACTTTTTACCTTTTCCCTACTTCATCTAACACCTGTTACATTTTCTTTCTTTGCTTTTCTTTTTACCTTTTTCTCCTTATTTTTTCTTTCTACCTTTTTGTAAACCTGATGAAAACTTTTAGAGGTTTTGTCTGTGTTTTATTTTGCC
>DALZBD010000056.1:0-12636 GCA_031977515.1 Bacteroides sp.
ATGTATATATTTGAATATTTAAAACAATATAATTTAACTTTCTATAATATAACTATGGGAATATCTTCCTCTACAATTTTATGGCGAATGAATTTATCAGAGTGGGAGCGGAAGAGAGTACTTTATTCTTTTCTGTAAAACATTTCTATACAGAAGAACGTGTCAAAAGTGGAGGAAAGGAGAACACGATGCGGAAACACCACAAAAGAAAGGGTGAAAAATGAGATTTATTTATTTATGGAAACAATGCTCTTTGTTGGTCAAAATAGAGATAGTTAGCTGCAACAAGTGTACGTGTATTTTTCAATTTTGAATAAAAGAAAGGAGAAGCAAAGGGTATATAAAAAAACGGAGTCATACCTATTGCTATGACTCCATCTTTGTTATCCTTCCTCTTTTTACCTGAGTTTGAATTTCACTTTACTCCTGATGTCTGTGGAAGAAGCTCCGATCAAGGCTTCGAAATCACCTGATTCCGCTACCCAATCGTGTTTGTCTGCATCGAAGAAGCTAAGTGCCGCTTTGTCAACAGTAATAGATACGGTTTTCTCTTCGCCTGGTTGCAGAGAGATCTTTTTGAAACCTTTCAGTTCTTTCACCGGGCGGGGCAGGGAAGACTTCAGGTCGCTGATGTAGAGCTGAACGATCTCCATACCTTCGCGGTTTCCTGTATTCTTTACGTTTACAGTGAACGTGATGGTGTCGTCTACGCCCATATCTTTCTTATCCGCAGTCACTTTGCCGTATTCGAAAGTCGTGTAGCTCAGTCCGTGTCCGAAGCTGAACAACGGTTTGATCTTTTCTTTATCCAACCAGCGGTAGCCTACGAAGATACCTTCGTGATACGTTTCGTTGATGGTGTCTCCTCGGTGTCTGGACTGTTCCAGTTCTACTTTGTTTCCGGGGTATTCACCCAGTTTGTGAGCACCGTTGTCTGTCAGTTTCACCGGGAAAGAGAAAGGCAGTTTGCCCGATGGATTCACATCACCTACCAGTACAGATGCCAATGCGCTTCCTGCTTCCGATCCGAGGTACCATCCCTGTACAATAGCAGGAACTTCATTCACCCACGGCATAGCCACGGCATTACCGGAGATATTTACGAACACGAGGTTCTTATTTACTTTAGCCAGTGCGCTCATCAGTTTGTCCTGAGCGTAAGGAAGTTCCAGACCGTAACGGTCAGAATCTTCGCAATCCTGATGGTTGCTCTTGTTCAGACCACCGAATACGATGACGTAATCCGCACCCTGAGCCACTTGCACGGCTTCCGCGATCAGTTCGTCTTCCGAACGGTTGTCTGTCAGATCCTGGCCTGTCACCACACCGTTGTATTCACCACCCGGGTCACCTACATACCCACGGGCATATACGATGTTGGCAGCCGATCCTACTCTGTCTTTCAGCCCGTCCAACGGAGAGATCTCATATCTTACTTTCAGGGACGAACTACCTCCACCTACAGTCATCATCTTCAGTGCATTCTCACCGATCACAGCGATCTTGGGAGCCCTGTTCAGATCAATAGGCAATACATTGTTTTTGTTTTGCAGCAGTACGATACCTTCCTGAGCGATCTTGCGGGCAGCCATACCGTGTTCCGGAGAAGCCAGCGAACCGAAAGGTTTGTTCTTATCCATGGTAGTACGGAAAGCCAGACGCAGGATGCGACGTATTTTATCGTCCAGTTCTTTGGTACCTACTTTGCCCGATTGGATCATTTCCAGATACGGATAGGCCAGGTAGTAGTTGTCGTACGCATTGCTTCTACCGCTCGACAGACCATCTGTCCACGAACCGAACTCCATGTCCAGTCCGTTCATGATAGCCTGGTATGTATTGTGCGTACCGCCCCAGTCGGAAACCACTACGCCATCAAAGCCCCATTCTCCACGAAGGATATCGTTGATCAGGTATTCGTTGTGACAAGCGTGCTGGTTTTTATAGAGATTGTATGCACCCATGATAGTCCAGGCTTTTCCTTCCTGTACAGCAGCTTTGAAAGCAGGCAGATAGATCTCGTACAACGCACGGTCGTCGAGGATCACGTTGGTAGTATGACGGTTGAATTCCTGATTGTTCAGTGCATAGTGTTTCACACAAACAGCTACACCGTTGGCCTGTACACCTTGTATATAAGGAACTACCATTTTAGAGGCCAGATAAGGATCTTCGCCCATATATTCGAAGTTACGTCCGTTGAGCGGTGTACGATAGATATTCACACCGGGACCCAGCAGCACGTCTTTTTTGCGGTAACGGGCTTCCTCACCGATAGATTGTCCATAGAGCAGAGACATCTCCTCGCTCCAGCTGGCAGCAAGTCCCGTGAGTGCAGGGAAGGCGATACAGGAGTCATTGGTCCAGCCTGCCTGTTCCCACTCGTCCCAGAGGACTTCCGGACGTATTCCGTGCGGGCCGTCGGTCATCCAGAACTCAGGAATACCGAGACGGGGTACACCGGGCGAACTGAATTTGGATTGTGCATGGATCATGCCTATTTTTTCTTCGAGTGTCATACGCGAGAGGGCGTCTTCGATACGTTGTTCCACCGGTTTGGTATCGTCCAGATAAACCGGGGTCTGTGCCTGTGCATAACCAGTGAAGGTACATGCGCAGAGCAACATGGCGATAGATTTAACTAATTTCATAAGGATAAAAATGTACTTTAAAAATATGATTGTATATGTGCGACAGATTATTGCAAGACAAAACGGGCTGATTTCACATCACGGCTGTTGCCACCGATCATTACATCAAATTCACCCGGTTCGTATACATATTCCAGGTCATAGTTGTAAAACTTCAACATATCGGTATCTATAGTAAACCGGATGGTCTTGCTTTCTCCGGGTTCCAGAGAGATCTTTTCAAATCCTTTCAGTTCTTTCACCGGGCGGGTAATACTGCCAACCAGGTCACGGATGTAAAGCTGTACAGTCTCTTTTCCTGCATAGTTTCCTGTGTTTGTAACAGTCACTGAAGCGGTAATATCACCGTTGGCAGTCATAGAGTTTGCACTCAACGATACGTCGCTGTATGTGAATTGTGTATAGCTCAGTCCGTAGCCGAAGGGGTAGAGCGGAGCATTTTTCTCATCGAGATAGTTGGAGCGGTATTTCTCAAACGATCTGTCTGAGGCAGGACGTCCGGTGGTATAATGGTTGTAATAGACCGGGATCTGACCTACACTACGAGGGAATGTAGCAGTCAGTTTTCCGCTTGGGTTCACCTTTCCAAACAATACATCACCGATGGCATACGCAGCTTCACTACCGCCAAACCATACATTCAGGATAGCCGGAACATTTTCCTGTTCCCAGGTCAGGGTCAGCGGACGGCCTGTAAACAGTACCAATACCACAGGCTTGCCAGTTTTCAGCAATTCCTCCAACAGACGTTTCTGCACGTCCGGAATATCTATATTCACCCGGCTGCTTGCTTCGCCGCTCATCTCCGAAGACTCACCGATGGCAGCCACGATCACGTCTGCCTGCGCAGCGATGGCCAGTGCTTCTGCCCTGAGTTCCTCTTCCGAACGATTGTCACGATTCAGACTACGGCCAAACATAGTGGCGTCTTTTTCCAATACAGGGTCGCTCGTCAGGTTAGAGCCTTTGGCGTACACTACCTTTGCGTTGTTGCCAGCAACAGCCTGTATACCTTCTACTACAGTAGCAGGTGTCTCCAGGTTGGCTGCCACACTCCATGTGCCGGGCATATTCGAGCGGGTATCTGCCAGCGGACCTACTACCGCGATGGTCTTTTTGTCTTTCAGTGGCAGGATATTCCCTTCGTTTTTCAGCAAAACGAAACTCTCTGCTGCGATTCTGCGGGCTACCGCGCGTTTTTCCGGAGTGTATATCTCCTTTGCAGGACGAGACAGGTCGCAGTATTTATAAGGATCGTCGAACAATCCCAATTTATATTTCGCTTCAAGAATGTAGCGACAAGCGGTGTTGATCTGCTCTTCGGTGATCTTGCCCTCTTCGAGAGATTTCTGCCAGGTATTCAGATATCCTTCGCTCACCATATCCATATCCAGTCCGGCGTTGAGTGCCATGGCGGATACAGTCTGCAGATTTCCCAGGCCGTGGTTGATCATTTCGCTGATGCCACCGTAGTCGGCTACAGTAAATCCTTTGAAATTCCATTGATTACGCAGTACCTCTGTGAGCAACCACTTGTTGCCATGAGCAGGCACACCGTCTACCACATTGAATGAGGCCATGATACTACCTACACCTGCATCCACAGCAGCCTTATAAGGATAGAAATATTCGTTGTACATCCGCAGGCGGCTCATATCTACTGTGTTGTAGTCGCGTCCTGCTTCTGAGGCTCCATACAGGGCAAAGTGCTTGGCACATGCCAGTATCTGTTGGTTGGTAGAGAAGGAATTGTCTTTTCCCTGGTAACCGTGTATCATCGCTCTGGCAATCTCGCCGCTCAGGTAAGGATCTTCACCATTACCTTCGGAAACACGTCCCCAACGAGGATCGCGACAGATATCGAGCATCGGGCTGAATGTCCAGTTGATCCCGTCTGCACTGGCTTCCGCAGCGGCGATACGTGCTGCCTCTTCTATGGCTTCCATGTCCCAGGTACAGGATATTCCCAGGGGAATAGGGAATACGGTCTCGTAACCGTGGATCACATCCATACCAAACAGCATGGGTATTTTCATGCGGCTTTCTTCTACGGCTATCCGCTGGATCTCACGTATCTTTTCTACTCCTTTGATGTTGAACATCCCGCCAACTTGTCCTTTGCGGATCTTCTGACTGATGTTGCTATTCTCTGCAAGTCCTGTGATGATGTCTCCGTCACTGGGAAGATTCATCTGGCCGACTTTCTCTTCGAGCGTCATGTGGCTCATCAGATCGGAGATGAATGCATCCATTTTTGCTGTATCCTGTGCCTGCAGGGAAGAAAATGCCAGACCGGCCAGGAACACGCCAATTACCTTTTTCATGATATGTAACAATTTAAGTATATAGTATATATAAGTACAAAGAACTGTCGCGAAAACGGCTTGTCCCGGTTGCTGAAAAAACCATCTTTTCCGTCTTGTGTTTCTACAAAATAAGCCAAACAAACGATAGCTATTTTTCTTTGGAGTAGAAAAAGTAGTATATGGAAAAACTAAAAAGCTGAAAGACAGTGATTAGACAGGGGTAAGGTTTGGAAAAAAGTAGTGAAAACACAATCAGGATCAACGATCCTGTACCGGATAAGAGCCTATTTTCATGACCATTTTCTCAAATTCATCGCGTGATACAGCTGCTTTGTTGCGTGCTTTGGTGCGGTAGTTATAGATCGTGCTGAGTGAGTAACGCAGGAAAGCCGCGATCTTCACGCTGTCTGTGATCCCGAGGCGGATCAGAGCGAAGATACGCAGTTCGGTGTTCAGTACCTCACCTTGTCTGGGTGTTACCCGCTCTTCATCGATCAGCAATGCGTTGAACTCTTCCACAAAGGTGGGATAGAGGTTAATAAAAATAGTATCGAAATTGCTGTATAGCTCTTCCAATTCGTTTTCTACCAGTGTGGTAGACTTTAGCATTTTGAACAGTTCGTCCAGTTGACGTTCATTGGCCTTTTTGTTCAGGGATTTGCGATAATTTTCCAGTTTGTTGATGTAAGTGGAACACAGGTCGAAAAAGTGTGCGATGTACTCTTCTTTGATAAGATTTGCTTCGGACAACTGGCTGTTTTTTTCCTGAAGTTCTTTGTTGGTCTCCGACATCTCGACATTCAACTCCCGCAGCTTTCCGTTGGTCTGGTGCAGCTGCTGACGTATGACAGATACTTTTTTCATCTGTCTGTATACATACAACACAGCCAGGATCAGGAAAAAGGAGAGTATGCTGATGAGTATAAGATAGAACCGGAGTTGATTTTTACTTCTGGCTTCCTTGTCCAGGTAGGCACTATTGATGATCGTATAAAACTCCGAACTCTGGATGGTGCGGAACTGTACATTACAGAAAACAGCGTCTTCAATAGCAGACTGCACGTATTTGTAGGCCCTGTTTATATCTCCCCGATCGTAAAAGATGGAAGAGAGGATCTGCATGGAAGCGTTGTCTTTCAAGGAGTTTATCAGGTCGGCCCGGGCCGAAAGCGCAAAATAGTTGACATACGGTCCCTGCAGGCCACTGCCTGTACTCCGGTAAATATAGCCGAGCAGATAGGTGATCATGGCATAGTCCGGGGTGTCTGCCTGTATGGTATGAAGCAATTCGAGCAGGCTCTCTTCGGCCACAGCAAACTTTTTGAGGCTGATGTCTTTCTCTGCTTTGGTGATGATGTATTTGTTGGTACCCGGAGTAAGTACATTCAGAAATGAATCGCAATAATTATATATTTGCTTGTCATACGTAGAAGTCTGTACATTCGAAGAATAGTGTCTGAAGAATAGATACCATCCTTCGTAGTATTGGGCCCGTGCATTTTCTGACAATTTACTACGGTCTATGTTTTGCAGGAGGTCTTCCGATTCTCTGTATTTTCCGGAAGAGGAGTATAATATGGCCAGTTGTATCTGTGCCGGGTAGGAGAGTTCTTCGCTTTGCAGCTGCCTGGCGATCTCTATGTTGCGTTGTGTATAATGGATCGCAGAATCCAGTTTAAATTTCTGGTATTCGTTGCTCAGATTTTCATTCAGGTGGTATTCCTGCAAAAGGGAGATGTCTTGGGTGAGCAGGCGTTTGATGTTTTCTATCTTTTCTTCTTTCTGCAATACATAAACTTTTTTGTTCTTGATCGCATTGTCCAGCTCCGAAAGAATAAGGTTTGTATTATTCTGGGAGTAGGCAATACCGGATAAGGTCAACAAAAAAAACAAAAAAAATCTGTTCATACCTGATAAATGATTCTTAACATGATCCTCCGGGATAAGGAGGATCATGCAAAGATAACAAAAGCAGGTACATTTAAAAAAAGTATCTTCTTAAAATATTTTATATGTAAGGGATATTTACGTTTTGCTGGTTTGTTAGTCTTTCAGACGTGTAGTATGTGAGATACAAGATAGTGTATCTCTACCAATATGCTTTTCCGGGTTATCTTCTCAACTCTTTCAGGATCTCTTCTCCCACACGCTGAGCTGATTGCGGATTTTGTCCGGTGATTACCCGCTGGTCGTTCAGAACAAAAGTGTGCCACGGATCTTTTTTCCGGAAATTGGCTCCCTGTTCAATCAATTTGTTTTCCAACAGAAAGGGAACGATTGTGTCCCTATGCACCTCTTTTTCTTCTTCATTGGTGAAACCTGTCATCTCTTTTCCACTGACCAGGTAGATCCCGTCGCTTAATGTGATATTTACCAACCCTGCCGGACCGTGGCAGACGGCAGCCACGATGCCACCTGCTTCATAGATCTGACGGGCTATTCCGGCAATTTCAGTATTGTCGGGAAAGTCCCACATAGCTCCGTGACCTCCCGCATAGAAGATCACTTCGTAATCGGCTGGATTCACTTCGGAAGGTTTCATGGTATTTTCTATCTTTTCCTGCTCAGCTCCGTTTTGCCAGAACAGTCGGTTGACAGGATCTTCGAGATCCAATCCGTCTACAGGAACTTTGCCTCCCTGTGGACTCACAAAGTCGATCTCATACCTGGCATCTGTCAATACTTTCCAGGGATGAGATACTTCGGAGAGATAAAATCCGGTGTGTTCCTTAGTCATGCCCAGTTGGTCATGACTGGTCAAGACAAACAAAATTTTCTTTTTCATATCGTTGTATTTTACTATCTCCTCACTTCCTGTTTGTGCGTAGGCACAGATTACAAAAAACAGGAACCATACGGTGAAATATCTTTTTTCCATATTTATATGAATAATAAGTTCATTGCCTGTGAATTATTAATTAACGGAATAATCCGGTTTTTGGTTTTTAAGTAAGAGAATAGTTTTTGTTTATAGTGAAGGGTAGAAATGATAGACTGATACTTTTCTATTGTTCAGGCCCCCTCTGTTCCCAATCCATCTGATAACAAATGAAAGAAATCGGATTCTGAATATTCCTTAGAAAAAGGCGTATATTATATACAGCAAAATGAATTGAATGTCTTTTTTCTACCTAATGGTTAGAATAATTACCACAGATGTGGTATTTCGTGTACTATGTAAGTCACTTATCTTTGCCGCATAATCAGCTATGTAATGAAAATATCATCTATTTTATCAGAAGAAAGAATATGCTCTTTGCCGGAAACAATCCCTTCTATTGTATTGTTTGCTCTCTTTCGAATGTGCCCGGTAATGAATATCTTCCTGTATTCAGATAGATGCAGATAGGGTTTATTTACATCTATCTGAATACAGTAATTCTTATTCCTGCCAACCGGCGAGGAATTTATATATTAACATATAACAGATTATGAACATTATATTTTTCTCCCCACATTTTCCTAAAAACTCTACTGAGTTTTGTTTTTACCTGAAACAATATGGAGCCCATGTACTGGGGATCGGGGATGCCGCATACGACACTCTCGATAACAGACTGAAAGACTCTCTTACGGAATATTACAAAGTTTCTGATATGGAAGATTACGAGCAGGTATTGCGGGCTGTCGGATACTTTACACATTCTTACGGGAGGATTGACCGTTTTGAATCCCTGAATGAATATTGGCTCGAACTGGAGGCACAGGTAAGGACAGATTTTAATATCCCCGGAACGAAAAACGATTTTATCGACAATCTCAAACAAAAATCAAAGATGAAATTATTTTTTCGCAAGAGTGGTGTGCAGACTGTGCAGTGTCATACCTATCGGGACAAAAAAAGTGCATTGAAATTTATGGAAGAGGTAGGCTATCCGGTAGTTGTCAAACCGGATTCGGGTTCAGGTGCCAGTTTTACCTATAAGATCAACAATGCGGCTGAATTCTCTACTGTATTGGACAATAGCTACCTGCAAACCACTCCTTTCATCATTGAAGAATTTGTCGATGGTATCATTCTTACCTACGATGGTCTGATCGACAATTTCGGGCGGATTGTCTTTGAAAATAGCCATCGTTTTGAGCAGAGTATCATGAATGTGGTGAATACGGATGATAATTTGTACTATATTTGTCTTCCTGAAGTCCCGGATAAAGTACGTGCAGCCGGACGCAATATCTTGAAGGTGTTTGATGTGCGCGGGATATTTTTTCATATTGAACTGTTCGAACGCAGACAGGACGCAGCACTTGTGGCACTCGAAGTAAATATGCGTCCTCCCGGTGCATGGATGACAGACGCCATCAATTACACCCATGATATCAATATTTATCAGAAATGGGCAGCCATGGTCGTTGGAGAAGAAGTAGGTGAGCAGCTTCCCGGAAAGTATTTCACCGGATACGCTTCCCGGAAAGACCATAAAAAGTATCTTCATTCTCACCGGCAGATCCTGGATACGTTTGGGGAAGCCATCCTTTTTTTCGATCGGATAGAGAAGGTTTTTAGTCGTGCCATGGGCGATTTCGCTTATCAGTTCAGGACGAAGAGCTACGAAGAGGTAAAAGAGATCATTGATTACATACAACTCACAACATAGAATATGCAGATACATTATCGCAACGAATACAGTCGCAAACTCGACAGGCACATGGAATACAAGGTTTACGGGCACAAAGGAAAACCTGTACTTGTATTCCCTACTTCCAACGGAAGATTTTATCAGTATGAAGATTCAGGTATGATCGATGCCCTTTCTTCCTTTATAGAAGAGGGGAAAATCCAGCTCTGGACTGTAGATGGGATCGATTGGGAAACTTATTTTTCGGATTCCTGGGACAACCTCCAACGCATCCGGAGACATGAAGATTATTTTGCTTATATCAACGAAGAGATACTCCCTTCTATCCTGCACACAAGCAGGGAGAACAACGGAGGGACTGAACAGCAACTGATTGTCACAGGCTGTTCTATGGGAGCTTTCCATGCGGCCAATTTCTTTTTCCGACATCCGTGGCACATCGATACAGTAGTTGCTTTGAGTGGTGTATATTCTACAGATTACTTTTTCGGAAATTACAAACCTACGGAAATCTATCTTAATTCACCTGTCGATTATCTGCGTAATAACCAAGATGTTTATTATCTCGATAGGTTTCGACAGGCCAATCTGATCTTTTGTTGTGGCAAAGGAGCCTATGAAGAAAGAATGTTGGAAAATACCGGTCAACTGCAACAGGTATTGGAAAGTCGGGGGATACCTGCCCGGTTCGAATACTGGGGACACGATTGCATACATGATTGGCAATGGTGGCGGCAACAGGTAGTCTGTTTTTTTGACCGGATCTTATTATAGGATTTACGACTGTATATAAAAGAACGGATAAATCGTATAAATATAGAAAAAATATAATCCCTCCAGCTATGAATCCGGAAATAATCCAGGAAGAACCGTAGAATCGTTTGGTCAGGTAAAAGAATGTCAGATGTTGTTAAAAGCAGGAATACACAATCAAAACTTCATCCTGAAGATCCGTATGGCATTCAGTACGGCAAGTAATGCAACACCCACATCTGCGAAAACAGCCCCCCACAGATTGGCTATTCCCAGTGCTCCCAGAATAAGTACGATCCCTTTCACCGAAAGAGCCAGTACAATGTTCTGGATCACGATCCGGCGTGTTGCACGTCCGATCTGTATGGCGGTAACTATGCTGCCGGGCTGGTCGGTTTGCAGTACAATATCTGCTGTTTCGATCGCCACATCACTTCCCAGGCCACCCATGGCTATCCCTACATCACTCAGTGCCAATACGGGAGCGTCATTGATCCCATCACCTACAAATGCGATTTTATTTGTAGGATCGTTCCGGAGCTTTTCGATATAATCCACTTTGCCTTCGGGCAGCAAATCGCCGTAGGCTTCGGGGATTCCCAGTTCCCGGCCTGTTTTGTCTGCGATAGATTGCTTGTCACCCGAGAGCATCACTATGCGACGTAGTCCCAGCTTCTTCAGTTTGTGGATAGCCGACTGAGCATCCTCTTTTGGCTCGTCTGCTACTAAAATATATCCGGCATATACTCCATCGATGGCACATACGACAATTGTTTCCGGGATAGACAGAATTTCAGTAGGATAGACGATGTGTCTGCTATCGAGCAGTTTTGTATTTCCTGCCAGCAGATGTATGCCTTCCACCTCTGCCTCCATGCCGTGGCCGGAAATTTCTCTGACCTCCTGAGGCGAAAGGAGGTTCAGCTCTTTTTCCCGGCTGTAACCAACGATGGCCCTGGCAATCGGGTGGTTGCTTTGTTGCTCTACAGAAGCCACCAGTTGAACCAATCTGTCTGCGGAGACCGGATCAAGTACCACTACAGACTGTACACGGAACACCCCTTTGGTCAGCGTACCGGTTTTGTCCATTACTAAGGTGTTGACCTGTGTGATCGCGTCGAGATAGTTTCCTCCTTTAAACAGAATACCTTTTCTCGAAGCTGCGCCTATACCACCGAAATATCCCAACGGAATGCTGATGACCAGTGCACAGGGACAGGAGATCACCAGAAACACCAGACCCCGGTAGAGCCAATCACTGAAGTCATATACAAATCCCGTGACGATCGTGGACCAGATCCATGGAACAAGAACGATCAGCGTCGCCAGCAATACCACAACAGGAGTATAGATACGTGCGAATCTGCGGATAAACAGTTCTGCCGGAGCTTTCTTGTCAGCGGAATTCTCTACCAGCTGAAGGATGCGGGAAAGGGCACTTTGTCCGAAAGGCCGTATCACCTCCATCCGTATGACTCTGTCGGTAACCATCATTCCTGCCAGTACTTCCTCTCCCTGCAATATAGTGCGGGGCACGCTCTCTCCGGTGAGTGCGGAAGTATTGAAGGAGGCTTCTGTGGTTTGCAAAATTCCATCCAGTGGCACCCGTTCACCGGTCTTTACCTCTATGGTATCACCGATGGCCACCTCTTCGGAAGTCAGTGTTTCTGTACCTTCTGCTCTCACTACAGTTGCCGTCTCCGGGCGTATATCCAGTAATGCGTTTATATTCCCTCTGGCACGCCTTACCGCCGCTTCCTGAAACAATTCACCTACTGTGTAGAAGAGCATGACAGCTACTCCTTCCGGATATTCCCCGATGGCAAATGCACCAATGGTAGCAATGGACATCAACATAAATTCGCTGAAAACATCTTTTGCGAGCAGACTTTCCCATGCTTCTTTCAACACGGGGAAGGCTACAGGAAGATAAGCTACGGTATACCAGGTCAGCCGGAACCAGTTTTCCCGGAACAGTTCTGTTTCCAGGGTAGTAGCTATGATGCCGCCGATCAGCATGAGAAAAGAGACAGCCGGAGCGAGCCAGATATTCCACCCGGCAGTATGTGGGGTCGACTCGGGTGTAGTGGTACTACAGGAGCCGTGATTGCATGTACAACTCATATTCTTTCCGTTTTTTTAGAGTCTGTTTAAACTTTGTGAACCCAGGAGCCAGTGTCAGCTCACATATAAACAGGCTATTATTTACGAAAACAAAGATAAGCCATAATTTGTGCAACTAAGTTGCAAACTTCTTTCTACATTGGTCACATCTGCCTTTGATTACATAGTTGGCTCCCTCATACTCAAACCCTGTAGGAAGGTCTATCAGCGGCAAAGGAA
>DALZBD010000057.1:0-12618 GCA_031977515.1 Bacteroides sp.
TCCCGGGATTTGCCCATACGGCTGCCTGGTATACACATCAGGAAGACTACTGGACACCGGAAAATCCGAATGCATTCTATCCACGTCTGACTCCTACCAGCCAGTCCAACAACGTACTGAACTTCGTGGTCCAGTCCAGATACCTGCTCAATATGGCCTATTGTCGCATCAAGAACGTCACCATAGGCTATACATTGCCCAAACACATCACCCGCAAAGCACACATTAACAACCTGCGTATCTATGTGAATCTGGAAAATCTTTTCGAATTCCACCACCTGGGTAATATACCTATCGACCCGGAAACCAACCTGTCTACAGGTGATGGTGACTATCTGGGAAGATCTTATCCTTATACACGCACCACAGCTTTTGGTGTACAAGTATCATTCTAATTTATTCTGAACGCTTATGAAACCTATTGTATATTTTCTATTGTGCCCTTTGCTGTTGCTCACTTCCTGCGATGATTTTCTGGACAGGCAGCCTCTGGATTCCATTTCCGACGCAGACTACTGGAAGACGGAAAAACACGTGCGTACGTACAGCTACGGATTCTATACCCGCTATTTTCTGGGATACAGTTCGGGAGATGCATACGGGCCTTTCTTTCTGGGACAAACACTGAACGACGATATTGCTCATAATGTACAGGGAGATCTCACGCCACTGCGTGTTCCGGAGACCGACGGAAGTTGGACATTTGCCACTGTCAGAAAAGCCAATTATATGTTGGAAGAGGTGGAGAAAATGGATCACCTGGGCGAAGAGGCACAGAACCACTGGCTGGGTATCTCCCGTTTTTTCCGCGCGGTAGAATATTCAAACCTTGTATTTGCCTATGGAGATGTTCCGTGGTACGACAAAGTTCCGGCAACGGACGATAAAGACGAATTGTTCAAAGACCGGGACCCGCGTACACAGGTAGTCCGCAACATTCTGGATGACTTCAGGTTTGCCGTGCAACATACCCGCGAGAACGACGGGGAGCTCAACCTGAATAAATTTGTTGTAGCCGCTATGGCTTCCCGTATGCTGTTGCGGGAAGGCACATTCCTGAAATACCACGACATCGATCAGGAGATGGCCAGAGAATGCCTCACCTTTGCCAGGGAAGCTTGCCGCGTGGTGATGGACTCGCGCAAATTTGCAGTGTCGGACAGCTACAATGCGCTTTTCTCTTCGGAAGATCTGTCTTCGAACAGCGAGATCATCTTTTACCGCAAATACCAGACCGGTATCCTGACGCATTGTACACTCAAGTACAACAACAAAGAGGCACAGACCGGAGCTACCCGCTCCCTGACAGAAAGTTACCTGACCCGGGACGGACTTCCTGTATATTATACAAACCCGAATTGGAAAGCAGTGACCGCGGAACAATTCTTCAGCAACCGCGACCCGAGACTGAATGCTTCGTTCCGCGAACGGTATTACCTGCGTGGGGAAGACTGTACGCCTTTCGACTACTCGACTTCTGGTTTTTCACTGAGAAAATACATGGATGATGAGCAGGCGGGTAATCCGGACCTGAAGTATCATTCCAACCAGAACATTACAGATGCCCCGGTAGTGCGCCTGGGAGAGGTACTTCTGAACTATGCGGAAGCTACCTGGGAATTGGGTCTGCTGACACAGGAAGACCTGGATCTGTCTGTCAATCTGTTGCGCGCGCGTAAAGGGATGTCTATACCCGCCTTACAGATCATCGGTGGCCAACCCGCGGTCAACGGGACTGTCTACGACGACCCCAAACGCGACCCGGACGTGGCGGCCATGCTTTGGGAGATCCGTCGCGAAAGAAGAGTGGAGCTGGTACTGGAAGGATTCCGCCTCAACGATCTCAAACGCTGGAAGAAGTTGGACTATCTCTACAATGGCACCAATCCGGACATACGATACGGAGCCTATATCCGTTATTCCGACTACCCCAAAGTAAGCAGAACAGACATTTACATTGCTGATGATCAGGAGGAGGGATATATCTTATGCAACCGGGGAAATGAAAGGAATGCACCCCTCCCGCGGAACTACATCAATCCGGTACCATCCAACCAGATACAGCTCTATCTGGACAACGGATACACCCTGACACAAACGAAAGAGTGGAGAGAGTAGGATTATGAATCACGAAGTCTGCTCTATGGCTGTCTGAAGCACACGAAAGGATGTTGCGGGCAGGGCAGACTTCGCCAACTAAACAATACATAAGATGAAACGATTTTATTTTTTATATACCATCCCGGTGATGCTGCTGTTCGCGGTATTTCAGAGTTGTTCGGGCGATGACAACATCGTGGAGAACCCTTCAGGGGAGACCTTTATTTATCAACTGAATGTATTAAACGGCGGAATGGCCGGTAATATCATCTATGCAGGTGTGGTGAATGAGGAAAACAAAAGCGTAAGTTTTACTATCGCTGCTGAAACGGACATAGAAGCGATCCGATTCGGTGGAAAGATCTCATTGGGTGCCTCCCTGGGAGAAGAGACGTATGACTTCTCCGCACAGAGCAGCCAGGAGGTAGAAGTGATCAATGGGGAGAACAAAGGAGTCTATCAGGTGACCATACACCTGCTCGACGCACAGGAGCACCCGATCCTGCAGGCAGTCTCTTTCCAGAAAGAGGATGGCAGCAAAGCCGAAGGGTATATACACCATGCCAGCCAGACGGTGTATCTGAATGCTCCGGAAAGCAGTCATATAGAGGTAACGGCACTGTCCGGCCTGCCCCGAAGGACAACTTACCGGTTTACCAACCTAAATAACGGGAGGATCTATCCCGATGACCCGGGAGAGGTGGTTCTGGACTTTTTGGGTTTAGAGTCTATGTATCGCCTCTCTTTTGAAAACACTCCGACTTTCGGAGCTGATTTCACATCGCCGTTGTTGCTCGACTATTCTGCTACGGGCAACGGATTCGGACTTCCGGGAGATTTCGCGGGAGACAATACGCGAAGCGCGGACTTTGATGGCAACAAGGTACTGGTGGTGTCCCGTGAAGGGGGAAACAATCCTAAGATCCTCTATTACGATGACCTGAAGAATGGAAATGCAGACAATTCCAGGAAACTGGATCTGACAGGGGTAGCTGATGGGACCTACCTGATCAGCGCGGGACGGATTGCCCATGAGCATATCTATATTGTCAACCTGACCACGGGTATAGCCGATACAGGCGCAGGCAGATTGAAACTCTACCACTGGGCGGATGAAAATGCCACTGCGGAGACAGTGCTCAGTTTCGACGGAACAGTGAGCGGACAACGGATCACCTCGGGACGTTTCGGTGACAACCTGTCTGTTTGCATCGATGCCGCAGGTAACGGGCATATCTTCCTGCTCACTCAGGACGGTACGCAAATGTTGCGTTTCGATGTGACAAACTTCACGCAGGTAGATAATCCGAAACTCATTGCGCCTCCTGTGACGGCCTCCTATTATTCGTCTGTGATCCAGGTAGACGGAGCCGAAAATGAATACATCCTTACCAGTACGCAAGCCATCGCGGTATTGATGGACAGAGATGGAAATGTACTCTACAGAATGGATGCGGAAAGCATCCCGATCGAAGGTACCGACATCCGTATCATCCACTACAACAACGAAAGATACATGCTGATGACCACCGGACGTGCAGCTGGCAAACCGGTACAGACCGTGTATCTCTACGATCTCTCTGCCGGGGCCAATACCGTACAGGCACTCACACAATTCGAGGAAGGAGAAAAGAGACCGCTCTTCTCTTACGAATTGGGTGGAGCCTCTTCTACTGCATTCGCTGCCAACAGTGGCTGGGGAGTAGTCAATGAGAATCTGCGCATCTTCGGGGCAGCCGTAAGAGCCGGGTTTGTAGTGGTCGAATTCCCCAAAAACAGGGAAATTGAATAGTGATTTCAACAGAGAATGTGCCGGAAGCCTATACATTTTTGTCAGAAATACATCTTCTGACACATTCTCTTCATTACTCTTTACATGTAATACTCATCATTTATGAAACAGATAAAACTATTCCTGATCTTAGGATTCTGTGTATTCAATACGCTCCTGATATATGCTTGCAGTGACGATACAAACACACCTCCTCAGGGAGAAGAAAACGAGATCCGGATGCCCCGGAAAGAGTTCCGTGCCGTATGGCTGGCTACGGTAGGCCGGATGGACTGGCCGGCAAGTACCACCGATATGGAGGCACAGAAAATGCAATACATCCGCTACTTAGATACCTTTCAGGGATACAACATCAATGCTGTAGTGGTACAGATACGTCCTACTGCCGACGCATTCTACGAATCTTCTCTGGAGCCCTGGAGCGAGTACATCGCAGGTGCACGCGGCAAATCTCCCGGCTACGATGTTTTGCAATTCATGATCGACGAGACGCACAAAAGAGGGCTGGAGTTCCATGCCTGGATGAATCCTTTCCGCATCTCCAACTCGGCAGGTAGTTTCAAGTCGATACCCGGCTATCCAGGGGAGGACAAACCCGAATGGAAAATGCGCTACGGCAATCTGCTGATGTATCGCCCGGCCATTCCTGAAGCTCGCCAACACCTGCTCGACGTGATCGAAGAATTGATCACCCGTTATGCAGTAGACGGCATACACTTCGACGACTATTTCTATCCTTACCCGCAAAGCGGAGTGGAAATAGACGATGAGAAGGACTTCATAACCTACGGAGCGGCTTACAACAACGTAGAGGATTTCCGCCGCGGAAACGTCAACCGGATGATCGAAGACATCCACAAACTGGTGGTGCGCGTACGCCCGGATATCCTGTTCGGCATCAGTCCTTACGCAGCGTGGCGACACAGGTCGCAAGACCCCAACGGTTCGGAGACCAGCGGCATCAACAACTACGACGATCTGTATGCCGACATTCGCCTCTGGTGCGAGAAAGGGTGGATAGACTATGTCACTCCTCAGCTTTATGCCAGTACACAGAACATTGCCCTCAACTTTATCCACCTGTGTGACTGGTGGCCGAAAAACAGCTTTGATGTGCCTGTACTGATCGGATACGGACTCTATAAATTCGGGAATCCAAGAGAGGGAGACATCTTCATGGTGCCGGAAGAACTGGAGACCCAATTCTTCTATGCCCGCAAACAGTCCAAAGTAATGGGCGGCATCCTGTTCAATTCTACCTCATTCGCAGAAAACAAGATCAACATCCTCTCTACATTGGGTAAGGTATACAACAACAGATCCCTGATCCCTTTCATGGGAAGAAAGACCGTGGCCGATCCTTCCCCTGTATCCCAATTGCAGGCAGACGGTGGTATACTCACGTGGCAGGGAGGCAACAGCGATATTCGTTATGCCGTTTATAAAATAGAAAATCAGGAAGTAACGCTCCTGGAAATCACGAAAGACAACCAATACAAACTACCGGGAAATGGGAAATATGCCGTATCCGCAGTCAATACCGATCATGTGGAAAGCCAGCTGTCGGAAGTGATCACTTACTGATAACCAATCTTCATCATACACGATTTTAACCTATCCTTTTCTACGAAAAGCGAATGGACCACCACAGTAAGCGGGGTATTCTACAGAAAGAATACTCCGTTTTGTATTTCAATAGAATATATTTTCCTTCCCGGTAGTCAGGCACCGGTCAATCTTATGCAAATTTTTCCAAAAAGTATAATCATATTGTCAATCATAAAGTTTATCTTTGACTGTATTTCAGGCCTCTGACCCTGCAATTACAGATAAATGAATTATTTATTATAAAATTTACACACCTATGAGATCAAAAGAATTATTAGCTAATGACCTGGAAAGTATAAACGGATGGAAGGCAATGGGGCTTTCAGGACTACTGAAATCATTCTTAGCTAAGAAATATTTCAAAAGATACAAAGACGCCGATTGGAAAGGAGTTGCCGATGTTGTGGTTTTACGCAGAGACAAACACGATGACTTGCATTATGCGGTAATTGCATTTTCTACCAAAGGAAGTCTATCAGAAGAGACCATTGCTATCCTGAAAGAAAGAGTAAACGAGTTTCCTGTAAATAATGTACGTTACGAATCTACCGGTAACGGTGGTTTCTACCCTATGGTCTCAGACAGTGGAGAACATTATCAGGAAGATTATATAATTGAACGTCAGGCAGAAGATATGGATGGTGTATATGTAACATCTTTCAGCGTCTCCAATCCTGAAAAACTGAATTGTCCTTATATTATCTACGCACATTCGGGAGATATGTTGTATAAATATCATGTGGATGCGAGGTATTTATAAGCAGAATCCGATAGGAGCCGGCAGATCTATTTATAGACTTTATATACAACTGTAGAGACGCAATTCAGTTTTGCGGCTCTACCCTATAGAAAGAATATTTCGTTTTGTATTTCCCTAAAGTACTGGAAGATATCAACAAACACAATACAAAAACAATCAGAGAGACAAGCCTGCAAGTATACCTTCGCCTTGAAAGTTCAATTATGTTTCAGTAACAAGGCCAAAAAACTAATTATGAAATGGAGTGCACACTATACTTCTTTTCTCACAAAAATCTGATAGAACCTCATTACTTCTTATATACACATGGATACTATCTATTTTGAAATCCTTGTTATATTATTTACTACCTTTAAAGATTGGGTTTATAATCCATAAGATTTATTTAAGTGAATTTTCATTAGGGCAAAACGACTATATTTTATACTTTTGGCCGTTAACTTTTCTTTAATAGATAATTCTATGCGACAGACTACTACAACGGATAAAAAGTATACACTCTTTTTTGTCTTCTTATTTTCATTACTCAACCCTTTGCCGCTTTTTTCCCGACAAAGTACGCTGGATTCATTGCTGGTTGCACTGGACCATACAATTAAGAATGAGAAAGAGTTCTCACGAATCAAAGAAAACCGTATTTTAGCTTTGAAACAATCCTTACTCAACCAGCGCATAACTCCCGAACAACGGTATCATACGTTCCATCAACTAACAAGGGAATACGAAGCATATATCTGCGATTCTGCCACTTTATATGCCCGAAGAAGCCTCAGTATCGCTGAAGAGTTGAACAGGCCGGAATGGATCACTGAAAGTAAATTATTCATGGCAAGTATTCAGGCAAAATCGGGTATGTTTAATGAAGCCATCGATATTTTGAATACCATACCCAAAGAAGCAATACCTCATGAATGGAAAGCAAATTATTATAAAAAATACTGGGAAACGTATGTGTACTGGCTGGAATATCAGGATGGCAACAATGTGAGTTCTCTGTCTGCAAGCCGCTACAATTATCAGGACTCCCTGTTGAGAAGTCTTTCTGAAAATAGTTATGAATATATTACCAATTATGGAACGTATTATATAGAAAGCAACGAACTGGATAAAGCGGAAAAGATGTTATTGGGATATTTACATCAGGTTCAGCCCAACACACGAGATTACTCCATTTATACTTCACTTCTTGCCTACCTGTACGAACGGAAAAAAGATACGGAAAAACAGAAAGAATATCTTGCATTATCCGCGATATCGGATATAAAAGCTTCGATCAAAGAAAATGTGTCCTTGCGTATGCTCTCTTTGCTGATGTTTGAAGAGGGTAATATTTCCCGGGCAAACTGGTATATTAAGAAGAGCATGGAAGACGCAACCTTTTACAATGCACGGTTACGCAATATCCAGACAGCAAGATTCCTTCCGCTGATTGATAAAGTATATGCGGCAGAACAAGCGAGGCAGCAAAAGATACTGACCATCCTGCTGACAGTGGTAAGTGTGCTGTCCGCCATCCTGGCGATCACTATTTTTCTGTTACACGACCGGATGAAAAAACTATCCCGTGCCAAAGAAGAGATCATTAAATTCAATGCAGAATTGAATGAAGTAAATACTAATCTCAAAAAGGCAAATATCATTAAAGAACAGTTCATCGGAAGTTTCCTTGAAATATGTACGGAATATATCCAGAAACTTAACAATCTGAAAACTAAGGTAAACCGAAAGGTGAAGACAGGCCAGATCAACGATATACTGAAGATTACTTCCTCAACGGAAGATAGTTCGAAAGAGTCCAGAGAATTATATAGCAATTTTGATAAGACTTTCCTGACCATTTACCCTGATTTTGTGCAGGAGGTAAACAACCTTCTTCAACCCGACAAACAATATCCTATAAACAAAGATAAAACATTGAATCATGAACTCCGCGTATTTGCATTGATCAAATTAGGGATCACTGATAGTCATCAGATCGCTACCTTCCTCCACTATTCACTAAGGACAGTTTATAACTACCGGAGTAGAGTGAAATCGAAAGCCTTACACCCAGAGGAGGATTTTGAAGAGAAAATTAAGAATACCGGGTATTGAAGAAGGGCAATATCCGCTTCTACCCCATACGGGTAATAATATATTCTTCTCTTCCCCTCACCGACACTTGTTCAGGCTCCCTGCCTTTGTGCTTTGCACAAACCTAACCCTTCCATACTAAATCATGCAGAACACTAAATCCTCCGCATGTCAACATTTCAGGTGCACCTGGGTCTCATGCAACATTTACATCCGGAGACTAAGAACGCGAATACAAAAAATCTATCAATCAACGAATTAACCAAACACAAAACTTCAAAAAAGTTACTTCACAGTTACCACCATCCCCTCTCTGATCAAAATCCGGATATATTTGCTCATCGGTTGACCCGAAGAAAAACCATTATTCATTTAAACTAATACAAAATGAAAAAGAGAGCTAAACTTAAAATCCTGTCCGGACTTATTCCTTTTATCCTGATGCTATTCCTTACAGGTAATTTATTTGCCCAAGGAAGAACCGTCAGCGGATTTGTCACCGACTCCTCGGGCGAAGCCCTGATCGGAGCCAGTACACTGATAAAAGGTACATCAAACGGTACCATCACCGACCTTGATGGTGCATTTACCCTTCAAAATGTCCCGGAAAATGCAGTAATCGTTGTATCCTTTATGGGATATACGACGGAAGAGATTCCTTATACCGGGCAAAACACGCTACGGATCACACTAAAAGATAATACTGAATTACTGGATGAGGTTGTGGTGATCGGCTACGGATCACTGGATAGAAAAGAACTCTCAAGTTCCATTGTACAAGTGAATAAAGCCGATTTCCAGCAAGGTGCGGTAGGCAATCCGATGGAACTGATCACGGGGCGGGTAGCGGGTCTGAATGCAGTAAATACCTCACCGGCAAATCCCAACAGTAGTTCTTCGTTACAAATACGTGGTGCAACTTCCCTTTCTGCCTCCAATTCACCGCTGATCGTTATTGATGGTATCGTAGGAGCCGATATCCGAAACCTCTCTTCACAGGATATCGAATCTATGACAGTACTCAAAGACGGTGCTTCTTCGGCTATTTACGGTACCCGCGGAGCCAACGGGGTAATTATTATCACTACCCGGAAAGGTTCGGGAGCAGCCGGAAGCCGTCAGATCACTTACGACGGATGGTTTGGAATGAACATCGAGACATTTAAACCCAGGGTATTAACCGCGGATGAATTTCGCGCATACGAACGGGGACACGATTATGGTTCTTCCACTGATTGGTCGAAAGAGATCCGCCGGAACCTTTCTTACGATACCAACCACTATATATCGATTGATGGTACCACCCAAAATGGAAATTACGGAGCTTCTTTCAATTATAAAAAGGCAACCGGACTCGACCTCCAAAGTGCCCGTGAAGAGATCGGAGCACGTTTTACCTTATCCCAACGTTTTATGGATGGTCTGATGGAGATCAACAGTTCTCTCTTTGCGCGTAAAGTCGATGAAACCTGGGGAGATGATAATCAGTTTTCAAACGCAAATTACATCAATCCCACCATGCCGGTTTATAATGAAGACGGCACCTTCTACCATCCTACTTCTCCTACAGGTGCACGTAACCCGGTAGAGCAACTTACTTCTATCACACAGGGGGGAAACCGGATCTACTTGCTGGGAAATGTGGAAGCCAAACTGAATGTTCTGAAAACCAATCACCACAACCTGAATACAGCACTTAGCTATTCACATCAATACAACGACCTGAATCAGCACTTCTACTCTCCTTCCACTACAGCGGAATCGGAACAAAACAATTATGCGGGGAGAGCATCTCTACAGTATCAGCGGTGGTGGTATTCACAGGTAGAATGGATTACCAATTATACCTTTACGAAAGAGGCACATATTCTCAGATTTATGGGTGGATATTCTTATAAAGAAGACCATTATGAGAACAGGCAGATGGAGAACAAAGATTTTCCGTTCGACAGTACTTTATGGCATGATATTAGCACCGGTAGCTACCTGAAAGATGGACAAGCTACCATGAACTCCGGTAAGAATATGTCCAAACTGATCGGAGTATTTGGCCGGGCGAATTATAACTGGAACGACCTGATGATGGCATCGGCTTCATTACGTTACGAAGGTTCCACGAAATTCGGCCCCGACTCCAAATGGGGATATTTCCCCGCAGCATCCCTGGCATGGGAAATAGCAAATATGCCGTTCATGGAAGTGAACCAGAGATGGATAACCAGTTTAAAACCACGTATCTCCTATGGGGTGACCGGCCGTTCGGATTTCGATCCCTACCAGTCACTATCGACATACAACTCTACCGGACACTCCTATCTGATGGATGAAAGTTGGGCACAGGGATACAAACCCGGAAGGAACCCCAATCCGAACCTGGCCTGGGAAAAAGGAATTACGACTAATATCGGTATAGATTTTGAGATCTTCGGCAGGGTAAGAGGGTCACTGGAGTATTTCGACCGCCGTTCGAAGGATTTATTATACACCTACAGTGCTCCGCAACCCCCCATGATCTACAAAGATATATTAGTAAATGTAGGGACAACCGTAAATACCGGAATTGAGCTGACACTCAACGCAGATGTTTTCAGGAAGAAAGATTTCGGGTGGAACACCGGAATTATCTATTCCAACGGACAAACCAAACTAAAAAAATTGTCGAATGACCTGTATGAAAAGTCATACATCGAACTATATGGAACCGGTACCGGCAATTCGACCTACCTGTTCCGTGTGGAAGAAGGTGGAAAAGTAGGTAATTTCTACGGTTACGAACATGCGGGAGTAGACGACGAAGGCTATCTGCTGATCTATAATAAAGACGGAGAACCGATCCGCAAAGGCTCGGAACAAAACGAAGACAAACGGGTGATCGGCAACGGTGCACCGAAACATTTTCTGTCCTGGAGCAATTCGCTTTATTACAAAAATTTTGACTTCTCGGTATTCTTCCGCGGAGCTTTCGGATTCGACATCATGAACAGGCAACGTTATTCGATGGGGACTATCTCCAGCGGAAATGCCAATGTTCTGCTTTCGGCCTATACCAAATACGGTGAGGTGACCAAAGATGCAGGAATGGTATCTTCCTGGTATCTGGAAAACGGTAATTACTTTAAACTGGAAAACATCGCAGTGGGTTACACCATGCACATGAAAAACAAACTCGAAAATAACTACCTGGACCGTATCCGCTTTTATGTGGCGGCAAAAAATGTATTTGTCCTGACCAAATATACGGGCAACGATCCGTCTATGGTAAGTGTCAACGGGCTTACACCCGGAGTAGATAGTGGCGGAAGTTACCCTTCAGCTGCGCAAGTGAGTTTTGGACTGACCATTAACTTTAAATAATTTATTACTCAGAAAAACAATCGTATGAAAAAGATAAAAAATATACTGCTTGGGATCGGACTGGTGTTTACTTTACAATCCTGTTTCGACCTTACCGAAGAGGTCTTCAGTGACCTGGATTCCAAATTGTACTACGAAGATGAGTCGAGTATAAAAGGGGTGATCGCAGAGATCTATTATTCCAGTTTCAATATGTACAACGACAGTTTCTGGTACCTGCAGGAATTCTCTGCCGACCAGATCAACTGGAGATCGTGGAACAATGGTTTATGGGGATACAGTGAAGGAAAACGTCTGGTGATCTCTACACAGAACTGGACCCCGGAAGCCACTCTTATCAAAGAAGCCTGGGAAAAAGCATGGGAAACCATCGGCCTGTGCAACAGTGCGCTTGAAGACCTGGAAGAACTGGATCCGGAAAAGCTGAATATGACCGCTGCAAAACTGGAAGAGTACAAAGCGGAAATAAGGACTTTACGTGCCTGGGACTATTACCGTGTTTTTGAAATATGGGGAGGTGCTCTGCCACTGACTACATCCATTCTTGCAGCGGAATTGCCTGCATCGGCAGATCCTGACTTTGATAAAGGCTGTAAAGTGATCTATGACTTCCTTGTGGAGGAATTGGATCAGTCACTCCCTGCTCTTCCGGTAAAATCCGTTAACCGCATGAATCAGGCTATGAACCGGACGCTGAAAGCGCGTTTACTGATCAATTCGGAAGTTTTCACCCAAGAAGCTCGTTTCAGTGAATGTAAAACTTTATGTCAGGAGATCATCGACGGAAAATATGGCGACTATGCTGTAGCATCCGACTATAGAAGTATTTTCGCAGTAGACAATCACACCTGCGAAGAGGTGATCATGGCCTTTGCCTGTGATGCCAGTCATATGAATGCCAGCAACCTGAGAGTAATGCCTTTTCTTCCTT
>DALZBD010000058.1:0-12579 GCA_031977515.1 Bacteroides sp.
AGAGTTTACATCTGACAATCTCCTGAAAAAGGCTGGGGGAAAAGTGGCTGCTTCCACGCTGGAAAGTAAACTGAATAGTCAGCTCAGACAGTTGGGCTTCCAGGAAGGGGCTACGTTGTTTGTTTTTCATGAAGATGATAAGTTTCATCACAGTATTCATGGTAAAAATGTCAGTGGTACCTATAGTTACGACAGCAATAGTCACGAATTGACGTTGAAGTATGTCAATCATGTTCCTTTTAAGGCACAGGTGAGTGGTTCGGGCAATAAAATCTCTTTGCTGTTCGAAGCAAGCGGTTTTCTTTCGTTGGTCACGTTTTTAGGAAGTAGCTCCGGACTGTCGGGAGTAAAAGAAATCTCTTCTCTTCTGAAAACTTACGATGGAATGAAGGTCGGAATAGGATTGACCCGGTCGGACGGGACTTCCTGGTAATGATCTGTTTTTTTCGGAATTCTGTGTGTTATATGTTCCGCGGAGAGACTGAAAAATGAATTCTTTCGATTATGTTTATAAATTGGAAGCGGTAAGAGACTGGCTGTTCAGGCAGCATAAATAGAGACGCAAGATATTGCGTCTCACAGAATCAGACAGATTTTTATAAACATTAAAAACAGGCTTTGAGTTTCATTCCTATCTGTGATGGTGGTGATGTTTTCCAGGTTCGGGAACAACTACCAACCATTCTTTTTCCCATTCGGCCAATCTTCCATTTACGAAATAGAGCATGTATCTGGCCTCGTTGACAGTCTGATAGGCCCATACAGTTTCCTGTTTATTGCCACTGATCAATTCGTATTTGTTTCCCATGACAGAGATGACTTCTTTTTCGGTCATGCCGATGGCAACTTTGCGCATATTGGCGTCCGCATACAGCATACTGTTGAAAGAACCACAAGAAGAAAGAAGGAACACTAATGATAATAAACAGAGTATTTTTCTTAGCATAATCTGATAATTTTTGTTTGCTTCAAAGATAGACCGGGGAATTTTCTCTGACAGGGTATATTTCCTATTTTTTCATAGAGATTTCCATATAAAAGCGGATAGGTGGATCGTAGACGGTGTACAGTCTTTACCGGTCGAAATGATATAAAAAGCAGGTTTATAGTAGTTTGTTTATCTGTTCTATCCGTTTAAGGTCTTTTTCTCTTCCAAAGAAGTACAGGATTCTCAGTTGTTCACGAATGGTAGGAATTCGTAAGGTGAGATCATTTATTAAAATAGGGGTGTATTCCTGAACGATCAGTGGTTGCCAGCTACCGTCTTTCATCACCCGGAGATCTCCCATCACTTCGACATCTATCCATGGAAATGTAAAGCTTGCAAAATCAGAGATAAACAACCCGTTGTCTTTTGTGGCAGGGTCGTCTTCCCTGTAATGGCTCCACACTGATTTTAGTATTGCGCAGTTTTCAGAGGTGGTAAGGATATCAATATCCGATGTATTTCCTACATCTAATCCTGATAAGATAGTGGCAGAGGTACCGATGATATAAAAATCGGGAGTGATGGTTTGTAATGCGGGAGCTATCTTTTCCAGAGTTTGTATAATTCTCTGTCTGATTTCCATTTTATTTAATAATGACTTACTGTTGGTGTACAAATGTAGTTGTTTGAGATTAATTTCAGAGCCTGTTTACGTTCTGATTGTTTTTAATTTTCAGATGTAAATAGGAAGACGCGAATATGGTGGAGACGCAAATATGGAGACGTGAATATGGAGACGCAAATTTGCGTCTCTACACCGTTTGTGTTTTCTTTTGAAAGTGATACACTTGTAGAGACGCAATACCTTGCGTCTCAGGAAAGACAAAAACAACCATCCCTATCAACGTAACCAACAGAATGGTCGACGCAATCAATCGAATATCGACAAAGCTACGGTTGACGAAATTACCATTTGGTAATTTTTCTGATTTTTTTGCATCGTACCTTTGCAGATGAATTTATAAAAAGGTGAAGGAGTATGTTGAGGGACAAGATTGATTTTGGTACGATGAAGGTAGGACAGCTGTTCGTAAAGCAATTGGTGCCTAATGTGTTAGGAATGCTTTTTACGGCTTTGTTTATCATTACGGACGGTATCTTTGTAGGACGGGGCATCGGGAGCGATGCGTTGGCTGCGGTAAATATAGTAGCTCCTGTTTCGCTGTTTGTGACTGGGGTGGCGTTGATGTTCGGTATGGGAGGAGCGATTGTTGCCTCTATCCATATGGCGCGTGGAAAAGCAAAAACAGCCAATATCAATGTGACACAGTCTGTGGTTGTGTCATCATTGGCTATGCTGATCGTTTCAGTGCTACTGTTTGTATTTGCCCGACAGACAGCTCTGATGCTGGGTGCGCCGATGGATATAGTGGAAGATGCGACCATCTATCTGCGCTATTATGTGCTTTTCGCTGTGTTTCAGAGTTTGTTGTGTACATTGCCATTCTTTGTGAGGATGGGTAGTCCGGTGTTTTCGATGATCTGCGTGATTGCAGGGACGGTGATAAACATTGTATTGGACTATGTGTTTATCTTCGTGACAGGATGGGGGCTGGCTGGTGCGGCCATTGCCACCGGTATCGGTGAGATCGTGGGCGTAGGTATGCTGCTGACCTGGTTGCTTCGCTATTCGCCACAAGTGAGATTGCTCCGTCTGAAGTGGAGTGTCAGGAGTCTGCGGTTGACCCTGCGCAATACAGGGTATATGGTGCGTCTGGGATGTTCGGCGTTCTTCAGTGAACTGACGATCGCGTTGATGATGGTGGCAGGTAATTTTGTATTCGCACGCTATCTCGGTGTCAGTGGTGTAGCAGCGTATAGTATTGTGTGCTATCTGTTTCCGATTATCTTTATGGTATTCAATGCAACGGTGCAGTCGGCGCAACCGATCATCAGTTACAACTACGGTTGCGGGATGTATACGCGGGGACGGCAGGCTTTTTATCTGGCCTTGAAAGTTGCTGCGGCGATAGGGGCATTTTTCCTTGTAGTGGCTTATCTGTGGAAAGAGACAGTCATTTCGTGGTTCATTGCCGATCCGGCCAATCCGGCATGGGAGATCGCTACGTATGGATTGCCGTTGTTTGCGCTTGATTTTATTTTCTTCGGAATCAACATTGTAGTCTGTGGCTATTATATGTGTGTGGAGAATGTCCGTCGTGCGATCAGTTTTACATTGATGCGTGGGATTTTGCCTGTTGTTTGTTTTTTCCTGTTACCTTTGTGGTGGGGAGAGTTGGGTATCTGGCTTGCCGTTCCGGTGGCAGAGGTACTGACAACAATGGTGATTGGAGCGGCTTTTTTAATTAACAGGTATTCATGGAGAAGTTTATCGAACGAGCAGATAACACAGCGGATCTGACACAGGAAGATAAGAATTTGTTGCTGGCCGAAGCCGTAGAGGTGACGCTGGCAAAAGGTGATATATTGATTAAAGAGGGGCGGGTAGACCGTTCCCTCTATTTTATTTCTGATGGGGTGCTTCGGGGCTATAAGGCGATGGAAGATCGGGAAATGACGATATGGTTTGCTGTGCCGGGGGAAGCGCTTTTTTCGTCGTGGGGCTATGTCGAAGATCGTCCGTCACGTATTGATATTGTGGCTTCTTCGGATTGCCGGGTCTATCGGTTGCGCAAAGAGAGCGTATATCGGTTGATGGCGCATTCGGTGACGCTTTCTGTATGGATCACCCGACTGTTTGAACAGTTGCTCCTGCATACAGACGAAGCGCTGGTGGATATTTTCTACCTGAATGCTACGGAACGCTACCTGGCGTTTACCCGGAAAATGCCGGAGATTCTGCAGCAGGTGACACTCAGGGAAGTCGCGGCATATTTAGGTATTACTCCGCAGTCATTGAGCCGGATAAGGTCGCAGATCGTGAAGAAAGGTTAGTGCTGAATGAATCCGGGAAAGTAGCTTTGGACGGTACAAAACACCTGGAGTTGAGGTTTGTTTTTCAAAAAACGAATGCATACGAAAACAAAAAGTGAGTGACTTTTTTGTGCGGGAATTTATGGCTATCTTTGCAGTGGTGTTTGCGAATTTATTCATTATTACACTCATCTCATCTATTGTATGAAACAAATCATTGATTTAAACCTCTGGAAACGAAGGGAGCATTTTCTTTTCTTTAAAGACTTTCAGGAACCTTTTTTTGGAATTACGGCGAATGTGGATTGTACAGAGGCCTATCGGTATGCGAAAGAGAATGATCTTTCGTTTTTTCTTTATTATATGTATCTGTCGTTAAAAGCGGCAAATGCGATTGAGGAGTTCAGGTATCGTGTAGAGGATGATCAGGTAGTACTCTACGACAGGATACACTGTTCGACTACCGCAATGAATGCAAACGGTTTGTTTGCTTTTGCCTTTCTGGAATATACGGAAGACCTGGACGGGTTTTACAGGAAAGCGGCGGTGGAGATAGCTAAGATCAAGTCTGCCACAACCATGAATTTATCTGAAGACAATGCCCGGCCGGATGTAATTCATTATACTACGATTCCATGGGTATCTTTTACGGCTTTGACACATGATCGTAATTTTGCCCGTCCCTGTAGTATACCGAAGGTCTCGTTTGGTAAATATTTCAAAGAGGGTGAGCGACTGCTTCTGCCTGTCTGTGTCAACGGACATCATGGGTTGATGGATGGAGCGCATGTCGGGAACTATTTTGAGCTCTTTCAGGAGATGCTGAACGGTGAATTCTGAATTTGACCGGATCAGAAGGAACTGCGTGCACTCAGTGATAAAGTCTATTGAAATCATTCTGGCTTTAAAGCGCTTTGCGTAAGTGGAGTAATAAATCATACAAAAGGGAGGTTTGCTGAAAAATGTGTGGAAGAGAAGAAAATCTTTTCACAGATCTTTTAATTTTTATCGGATTATATTATTTTTACCCTTCCAAAACATCGATTGTCTAAAATTAAAAAGTACAAGTATGAAGAAATTAATTGTTATGGCAGTGGCTTTTGCTACGCTATATGCTTGTTGTCCGCAACAGGAAGCTGCTGCACCGGCAGAAGTAAATAAAGAAGAAGTGGTGGTGGAAAATATCCTGGCACGTCGTAGTGTACGTAAATATACCGATGAACAGGTGAGCCGGGAGCAGTTGGAAACACTGATGAAATGTGCGATCAATGCTCCGAGTGCAATGAACCGTCAGCCCTGGGAAGTGCGTGTGGTACAGGATGAAGAAATTCTTGGTAAGATCAGAGCGATTAATGAGAAAACGATCTACAATGCGCCTACTGTGATTTTTATTGCCAAAGATAAAGGAAACAGATTCAGTGATTTCGACTGTGGATTATTGACACAGAATATTGTGTTGGCTGCTGAAGCGATGGACCTGGGTACGGTGATCGTAGGCTCCGTGGTTTCTGTTTTTGGTGAAGCCGGGGGAAAAGAAGTTTTTGAAAGTCTCGACCTGCCGGAAAACTACGAGGTGGCAGTCGGTATTTGTCTGGGGCATAAGAATGAAAGACCGGATGCGAAAGCAAGGGACGCTGAAAAAGTAAAATACATCAACTGATACTTTTATATCCGAAGGAAAAAGGCTGTTTACCCGGATGGGTGCAGCCTTTTTCTATATGATGACAGTTCTGGAATCAATATTTGAATAAATGAAAGCTTATTGCCATTGTTTATAGTCGATAGGTGACTCCCAGTGAGAAATAAATATTACGCATGGTGAAATGTATGGGTACCTCCCTGGAGAAGTATGGGGTCAGTCCCCAACTGAGATCTGCATAGAATCCGATGTGACTGTTCATACGAAACTCTGCTCCCGCAAGCAGACCCATATCGAATCTGCGTACATCATCGCCGTAGTTGAGTGTGGCATAAGGTACTTCTCTTTCCTGAATAACAGGGGTTTCGACAACGATATCCACATCCCGTACGTTTCCTTTGAAGGAGCGTGACAGGGCTTCTGCCAGATAAATACCTCCTTTTATCTGCCACCTGGAGTTGAATCGACAGGATGCGTATATGGGTTGGGTGAGGTAGAGCGTGCTTACCTGGGTAGTATTTTTTCCGGTTACATAACCAGTAAGTGTACCTACCTGGGGGACATCTACACTAAGATGCACTTCATCTACCCGTGTATTTACTTTCATCCCTTTCCAATCCATGGTAAGTCCTGTGCCGATACCGAACCTGGGATTAAAATAGTAGGTGAGATCTGCTCCGAATCTGGGGTTGAATTTCGGATTGTAGCTGGTAATATCCAGTTGTTTGGGTATGGGGACGGGGGTGGTGGCTCCCATATTCACCCCCAACAAAAAATTCAGGTCCCATCCTTTTTCTATTTGTTGCGCGGAAACTCCAGGGGAGTATAGTAAACTGTATATCCCGATTATAAACAGGGTTCTTTTCATTTTTCAGAGGTTAGGTTTATACTATTTTATATAGTATGTTGGTAACACCGGAATGAGGTATATTGTTGTGGGAGGTAGACATTCACACGATGTGAAATGAGAAGTATAGCTATTGTAAAGATGATTATGCATCATACAATAAGGTCTGCAGATTGCTGAGATTGAATTTCTACAGGTAAGAGCCGTAAGCTGCAAGAGGTGGATGAACTACTTCTTTTCGGATCAGGTATATTCTCAATTTATTCCTGTACATTTACGCTGCCGGAAACTGTTTTTTCAGATGATTGTGGTACACTATCGTTTGCATTCCTCCACGTAGCGCAAGGTATAGGATAAAGGAGAACCACAGTCCATCATTTCCATACAGCGGATGGGTGATACAGTACGATAGAAAAAAAGCTGCAACAGCCACAAACATGGAGTTGCGCATAAAACGTGATGCCGTCATTCCAATAAAAATTCCATCCCACAGGAAAGCAGAAAATCCCGCGACAGGAAAAAGCAATGCCCATGTTTTGTAGCGTGTGGCTATTGCGATGATCTCGCTTTTGTCAGTCAGCAGAGACAGGATGGGATCGGTGAAAAAGAAATAGATAAACGTAAAAAGGCTGGTAAGTCCTACGCCCCAGCGAAATACTACGCGGATAAAGCGATGGAGCAGGATGGTGTCGCGTGCTCCGATGAATTTTCCTGTCAGCGCCTCGGCTGCATAGGCAAAGCCATCCATCATGTAGGAGAAAAGGAGAAATAGCTGCATCAACAGGGTATTGACAGCGAGTAGAGTGTCTCCCTCTCTGGCAGAGGCGTAGGTGAAATAGGTGGTCACTCCGATCAGGGCAAGACTGCGGAGAAAGATATCGCGGTTGACCCGGAAAAAGGGTATGAACCCTTTGGCAGTGCGGATCACCTGCAGAGAGAAGTAAGGTTTGAGATCGCTGTATTTGCGCCACAAGATGAACAGGGAAAGGAGGAAAGCAATGTATTGCGAAAGTACAGAGCCGAGAGCGACTCCTTGTATCTGTAGATGGAAGACTTTGACAAGGATGACGCTGAACAGAATATTGAGGATGTTGGTGAGGATCGATATATACATGGGTGTCCGGGCATTCTGTGTACCGATGAACCATCCTGAAAGTGTATACATACCGAGTACGGCAGGGGCCGCCCAGATGTAGGTATAAAAATATTGCCGGATATAGGGAATGGTGTCGGGATTGACACTGACGATACGCAAAGCGAGTGTCAGGATCAGGTATTGACACAGGATCAGAAGCAGTGCACCTGTGAGTGCTACAGTGAGTGAGCGTACAAGTATATTAGTGATCTCCTGTTTGTCTCCGGCACCATATGCCTGGGCGGTAAAGCCGCTTGTTCCCATGCGTAGGAAAGAGAAATTCCAGTAGATAAAGTTGAAGATCATCGCAGCGATGGCAATGGCTCCGATATATAACGGGGAATCGAGGTGCCCTACCAGTGCAGTATCTACCAGTCCCAACAAAGGAACGGTGATGTTTGTAATTATATTGGGGATAGCGAGTCGAAGGATCTGTT
This sequence comes from Bacteroides sp., assembly GCA_031977515.1. GTDB lineage: Bacteria > Bacteroidota > Bacteroidia > Bacteroidales > Bacteroidaceae > Bacteroides. Next base: position 7,921 of record DALZBD010000058.1, read on the forward strand.
TGTTAATCATGCTCCAAAATTAATACAATTTCAGGAGATGTGTGGGATAGGTGAGACAGTTTGTCGGATATGGCTTACAGGCTAAAATGGATTTAACAGGGGCAAGACTGTAAACCTAAAACTTTTCTCATCTGTTTTCGACAATAAAAAGAGGTTGTGTCAGGAGCTTCTCCCCAAGCCATTCGCACATCGCTTTCAGGCCAGGATATGTTGCTGCTCTGCAACTGATATGTCCTGGCCTGACGGCAATGCCTTTCGGGCTTCCTGAGAAACCCCTCGCTTATGATCCCTCACTCCCTGCAATATACAATTACTTACGTTCTGTAAATCACTCAAAGAACATCAGTACCTATGAGGCACTTTCTTTGGTGATAAACAGTTCCCGTCTTTTGTAGAAAAACCTTAGTGCTGTGCCTTCTCTTTTTCTGACAGATGCAGGCTAAGGAGTTTTTTCAGGATATGTTTGCCTACGCCAAGTGCGGAAGCAGGGTTTTGTCCGGTGATCAATCGCTCGTCTACCACTACGTGTGGCATCATGGGAATGCCTTTCTCATAACGGCCTCCATGTTCTTTCAGCTTGTCTTCCAATAGGAAAGGAACGATCTCTTCCCGTTTCATCAGTACTTCTTCTTCGTTGGCAAAACCGGTTATTTTTTTGTCTTTGATCAGGTATTTGCCATCGCTGAGATGTACATTTACCAATCCTGCCGGACCGTGACAAACGGCTGCTACCACGCCTCCTGCTTCGTAGATCCGACGGGTGATGTCGGCCAGTTGGGCATTGGGCGGGAAATCCCACATCGCACCGTGTCCGCCTGCGTAGAAAATAGCGCTGTATTCGTCAGGATCTATATCGCTGGGTTTCATGCTGATGATAATCTTCTTCTGGTATTTCTGATCGTTCCAGAATTTGCGGTTGATAGGGTCAATCAGTTCGAAGCCGTCGACAGGAGGTGTGCCTCCGTTGGGACTGACGAAGTCGATTTCATAACCTGCTCTGGATAGTATCCACCAGGGGTGTGCTACTTCGGAGAGATAATAACCGGTGTGCTCGTTGGTGTGTCCGAGTTTTCCGTGTCCGGAGACGACAAACAGGATTTTTTTGCCTTTATTCATCCTGCGTAATACCATCTCTCTGGCTTTTTTACTTACTACATAGGCTACACCACCTAACAAAGCAGCCGAAACTAATATTTTCTTCATAATGGTTAAGTTTTAAATAATTTTTTGTTTCCGGTTCGAGACTTTCGGCAGGGGAATATTTGTTTGTCAATCAGCTATTCCTGCTACCTGTAGTAACTAAGCGAACATATTGTTTTTCAATTCTTTTTCATCGGAAAATGAAAAACGGTCTGATAAAAACAAACAGTTTCGGGAGATAGTTCATGTTGCCTGGGAAAGCCGGTTTAAAGTACATTGGATAGCGGTTAACAGTGATTTAAAAATAGTTGAAAATGGTTTTATCCGACTGGAGTTGGAGCACAGCCAGATAAATCCTGACAATTTTTTGAGGTCTTCAGAACTCAGGTTCATAAGTTATGGAATATATAAAATCTAACTTTAATCAGCCTATCTATGCATTCATATATTGTCAATAAAGACCCTGCACGGATTATCTTCCTTTCAGTTTCTTCTTTTTCATTATCACACCGCAAAACATCTTTCATCCGATAGTAAACTGTTGACCTTGCTGTTCGTCGGTAAAAATCCCACATCACTTCCTGCCCATAGCAACTCTTTTTACGATCTGCTATACTGCTTCGGCTTCATACCGATATGCTCTTTAAATACTTTGGAGAAGTGACTGAGGTTGGTAAATCCAAGTCGATAGCCCACATCCGAGACAGAAAGTTTTTCCTCTTTCAGCAAGCGGGCAGCTTCTTTCATACGAAATTCCTGATAGTAACTGAATATACTGTTGCCGAAAATCTGCCTGAAGAGGCGTTTGAGCTTCGACGGGCTCATGTGCGCACACGTGGCCAGTTCGCTGAATACAGGAGGAATTTCCAGGTGTTGCAGCATCTGTTCTTTTACCAGATAAAGGGTCTGTATATCCTCCACATTAAGCGGGTAGAGGTGCTTTCCTTCCCGCTTCTCCAGTTCCATAAGCAGACGGCAGACCAGTTCTTCTGCCTTAATGCGAAGGAAAAAGAGTTCGAAAGTCTCATCTACCCGTTCATTCATGATTCCGTCTACAATTTTCTGTAGAGAAGGGTAGATCATTTGCTCAAACAACAGAGGTTGTGTGTTTTCCAACAGACTTTTCAGGATAGGCGACCGTTTGCATGAAGGGAATAAATTACTCAGATAATCCGCATCCACCTCAATGTTAATAGCTGCCGGGTGCGTATCTATCGGGATAAAAGCATCCGTATTCATGCTACTGGTGGCAATCAATACAGAAGGAACTCCTTTCGCTCGGTTTTCGTGTAAAGGTTTTTCTTGCCATAAACTTTCTTTGGTTGTTTTTCTTTCCGACAGGTCTTGCTGCGGTTGACTTTCTGCCGGGGAAATTACTTTTTCTATCCGGGAGGTCTCCGCCGGGGAGATCAGGTTTTGAAACTTGAAAAGTATCATGCGCCTGGGAGCTTCCCTATTCAGATTCTCCACCACAATATCCTGAGTCAGTTCATAATTGAGAATCACCATACGGATATATTCGTTGAAAACAAACCCCGCACAGAAACCCTTACCGAACGTTTCGGGAATGTGCAGTCGTCTGTTCTCTACTTTTGCTCCCATTAATTTGGCAAACCTTTTTATAATAGGAAACTCCATTTGCTGCAGATCTTTTTCCATATTGTGGTCTTTTACGACTATTTTTATGACAAATGTAGTTATTTTGTCCGTAAAGTCTGCCATAACTTTGCGCCATTCATTCACTGTGCCGATTCCCTGACGGAATCGGACTTAACCCAAAGGAGAACTATCAGTATGTATAAGAAAACAGTATTCTCAAAAGATTTCATCCTCGTTGCTATCGGGCAGATCATTTCTATATTCGGCAATCAGATACTCAGGTATGCTCTGCCACTTTACCTGCTCAATCAGACAGGCTCGTCCGCATTGTTTGGCACCATTATGGCAATTTCTTTTCTACCGATGTTGCTGCTTTTCCCGATTGGAGGCATCATTGCCGATCGGGTCAACAAACGGAACGTCATGGTAATTCTTGATTTCAGCACTGCCATCCTCGTTGTTGTGTTTTATTTGCTGTCGGGGATTATAGATAGTGTTCCGCTGATCGCCATTACCCTGATCATTCTGTGTGGCATACAAGGTGCTTATCAACCCGCGGTGAATGCCAGCGTACCTGCTCTGGTAGATGCGGAACATCTTGTAAAGGGAAATTCCGTAGTCAATCTCATCAACTCTGTGGCAAGTATGGCGGGGCCCGTGATCGGTGGTGTACTCTTCTCGGTAGTGGGACTTATACCGATTCTGTATGTCAGTATCGGATGCTTTCTTGGTGCCGCCATTATGGAGATATTTATCCATATTCCTTTTGAGAGAAGGGAAAAGCAGGGGAATATATTCACTATCGGGATCAACGACCTGAGAGAAAGTTTCCGGTTTATGTTTCGCAGGCAGCCTGTCTTGTGGAAAATATCTCTGGTCTATGCTTCGATGGGGTTATTATTGACCTCTCTGGTGCTGATTGCTGTTCCCGTACTGATTACCGGACATCTGGGATTTGCTCCCGATACAGCCAACCGGTTTTACGGATATGCACAAGGGGTATTTGCCGGGGGTGCCATCCTGGGCGGTTTGCTGGCGGGGATATTATCGGGCAGGCTGACCTCGAAAGTAAGTCCACTTTTGCTGATCGGATGTGCCTTGTCGGTACTCATGGTGGGGATAGCCCTGCAAATGTTGCAGGGAGCCATAGAGATCTATCTTGTATTGCTTGCCGGCTGTGGCCTGCTCATCGCTTTATCTACCATTTTTCAGATTCAAATGCTCAGTTATCTGCAGCTATTCACACCCAAAGAACTGATTGGAAAGGTTATTTCCTGTTTTATATGTATCTGTATGTGTGCCATCCCGTTGGGGCAACTGATCTACGGAGTGGTTTTTGAACATATAAATGGTTGGGCTTTCCTGCCGTTTTACATATCTGCAACCATCATGACAGGGGTTGGCATTTTTACTCGCTCTGTTTTCTATGGAATGGATTCGTTGCCGGCTGATAAAAATCAGGTGAAAGGAGACGATTGAATGACTGGGACAGATAGGGACAAGGTAATTGAGAGGATGAAACTCCGGCTGACTCTATTTTCGCTTATGGTTTTTGTTGGTAAAAAAAATTGTATAAGGATGAGACGGTTGCAACTCATTGTAGAGACAGAGCCTGTCCCATTGAGGTATTTCATGGAAAAGGGTGAGGATCTGGCGTAGGTAAGGGTTTTCTGCGTCGGTAATACGGATGAGTTCTCTTTCCTGGCGCATATAAAGTTGCATCTTTGAGAAACGATCGATCTTCCCCTCAGGGGTGGGTACGAACTGAAAAGAGAAAATCAGACGGGCGACTTTATCGGAATCGGGGATCGTGCTGAAGTCAAAAAGGGTGATGATTTCCTGCAGTTGTTGTTCGAATGGGATTTCCGAAGGGAGGTAACGATTGGTGTAAGTTTGTTGATCGGTAGAAATACCGTTTTC
>DALZBD010000059.1:0-12496 GCA_031977515.1 Bacteroides sp.
CCGATAATAAATACCTTTTCTTCTCCCTGACAGGCAGTAAGTGCCTCCTGCAAAGAGTGGAAGATCTCTGTACCGGGATAAGCCTGTTGCTTATTCCGGGATAAGACAATGTTGTGGCGATTGGGAAGTGCTCCTTTGGGAAGAGACTCAAAAGTACGGCGTCCCATAATAATTGTATGTCCGCTGGTCAGCGCTTTGAAACGCTTCAGGTCATCAGACAACCGGTAGAGCAGCTGATTCTGATAGCCGATGGCCCGGTTTTTATCTATAGCTACAATGATGATAATCTCGCTCATGGTCATTTGTTTCAATCGTCAATGGATACATCGTCAATCAAACTGCTACCTCTCCCTTGATATGGGGATGAGGATCGTAGCCCGTCAACTGGAAATCCTCGTACTGGAAATCAAAAATATTTTTTACTTCCGGATTGATTTCCATTCGCGGCAGGGTACGTGGTTCCCGACTTAGTTGTAGTTTTACCTGGTCGAGGTGGTTGCTATAGATATGGGCATCCCCCAATGTATGTACAAATTCTCCTGCACGCAGCCCGGTCACTTGCGCCATCATCCGGAGCAACAGTGCATACGAAGCTATGTTGAAAGGTACTCCCAGAAAGATATCCGCACTTCGCTGATAGAGCTGCAGGCTGAGTCGGCCGTCTGCTACATAGAACTGGAAGAACGCATGACAGGGAGGGAGATTCATATGAGGCAGATCCCCTACATTCCATGCACTTACTATGATGCGCCGTGAATCGGGATGATGAATAATGGTTTCCACTGCTTGGGTGATCTGATCCACCGAACCGCCGTCATAATCGGGCCAGGATCGCCATTGGTATCCATATATATGTCCCAGATCTCCATCCGCATCGGCCCATTCGTTCCAGATACGTACACCATGTTCCTGAAGATATTTCACATTGGTATCTCCTTTGAGAAACCACAGGAGCTCGTATATAATGGATTTGAGATGGAGTTTTTTAGTGGTCAGGCAGGGAAAACCCTCTTCGAGGTTGAAGCGCATCTGGTGGCCGAATATACTGAAAGTACCTGTACCGGTACGGTCACTTTTGTACACTCCTTCGGTGAGTACTCTTTCCAGAAGATCTAAGTATTGTTTCATTGGGGATAAATTGATGGTCCGAATTTTTCATGCAAAAGTACACAGAAACTTTGGATTTTCAGAGGAAGGGAGTTAATAAGTTGGCAAACCATCCGACGAACTTTTTCCAACCCGAACGTTGTCTCCAGTATTCATCTGTCATCTCAATGCTGTGTGTTTTGTCATCTTCGAAGATCTCTATCAGATCCGCAGTGACTTGTTGGTCAAAAATAAAAGCATTGGTTTCGTAGTCGTAGCGCAGGCTGCGGCTATTGAGATTGGCAGTGCCTACCGTGCAGAAGATACTATCTACCATCATGATCTTGGAATGATGAAACCCCTCGTCGTACAGATATACATCCGCACCGCGTTTCATCAGTTTGTGTGCAACATACAGAGAGGCATCCGGTGTAAAAGGGATATCCGATCTGGAGGAGAGCATGATCTCCACGTGTACTCCCCGGTCGATAGACTTTTTCAAGGATCTGCGTATGGATCGGGTTGGTACGAAATAGGGATTGATGATTTGTATCTGTTCCCGGGCGGCGTCGATAGAGACCGAATAGGCCTGACGGATGATGCGGGGTGTCTGGCGTGGAACACGGTCTACGATGGCAATGGCTACAGTGTCATTCTCTTCCAGGTGAGGAGTGGGAAAATAGATATCTCCACCGATCTTTTGTTTGGCCGCTTTGTTCCATGTAGTCAGGAATATCTCCTGCAGATACTTTACCGACTCTCCCTCTATGCGTATATGCATATCCCGCCATTTTCCGATCTTAGGTAGCCCTTCTATGTAATAATCTGCAATGTTCATGCCACCGGTATAGCCCACTTCCCCGTCTATCACTACGATTTTACGGTGGTCCCGGTGCATCACATGGTTGATATACGGAAACTTGAATGGATCGAATTTCACGATCTCTATACCTTGTGAACGTATTTGTTTCAGGTGGCGTTTCTTGAGTGGCTGGTTGTTGGACCAGTTGCCGAATGCGTCGAAAAGCGCTCTTACTTCCACACCTTCTGCTGCTTTCTCTGCAAGCAGGTCGAACAAGGTGTTGGCAATAGAGTCGTTGCGAAAATTGAAATATTCCAGGTGAATATGATGTCTGGCCTGTCTGATGGCTTCAAACAGGTCTTCAAATTTCTCCGTACCACTCTTTAATATCCTGACACGGTTGTGCTCGGTAATGGGGATACCTGAATTTTTCAGGAAATCGATTACGAGAGAATCACTGTCAGATTGGGCTAAGCCGGGAATAGTAAGAAAGAATACAAAAAATAGGACGGTATATATCTTTTTCAACTGTGACTATTTTATGTTCAAACGAACAAAATTACTAACTACAACGCATCAGGCAGGGAGAGTAGTTGTTGTTTTATTATTTATTAACACAACAGAAACAGGGCAAGAAGTGTCCTGTTTCTGTTTATAATAATGGAAATCAGTTTATTGATACTTTGGTTGTGATCAGAAAGAGTAGGAATTTATCTTCTGTACGATCAGACCGATACATACTGCAACAATGATCACTATGGTTGGCAGGTCTATATATTCGGCACCATTCTGCAAAGCAGCGGTAAAACCCTCTTTGAATGCACCTAATACAAGTTCCAGACCATTCAACGCGAAGAAGAGCAGCACACCGATCACTATGAATACGGTGCTCCATAGTTGTGCGAGCCACTTCTTATGTACGGGCAGATTGCGCATCACCCGATGTGTGAATCCATTGTCTTTTATCTCCTGGCGTTGGGAATCAAAGAACTCTTTCAGGAGTTTATCTTCATTTTTCGTCATAACCGTTTTGTTTGAGGTAGGTTGCCATTTTACTTTTCGCCCGGGACAGGTGTGATTTTACTGTTCCCGCAGGGCAATCCATGATGACGGCGATCTTATCTATGCTCTGGTCTTCCATATAAAACAACGTAATACAGGTGCGTTCGGTTTCCTTGAGCAGATTCAGTGCCTGGTAGATATCCATTTCCTGCCCGACATTTGTCGGAGCTGTGTGGTGAACTGTATCTACCTCCTGGATGTCGAGGCTGTTGCCTTCTTTCCGGGTACGAATGTAGTCATAAAAAATATTATATGCAATCCGGAAAAGCCAGGTAGAGAAGCTGGATAGGTTTTTGAAAGAAGACAGATGCGTATAGGCCTTCAAAAAAGTATCCTGTGCCAGATCATCACTCAGTGCACTGTCGCCACAGGTCAGATTCAGAAAGAATCGTCGGATGGGCGACTGGTATTTCCTGACCAACTGGTCAAAGGCCCTGGTATTGCGAAATACCACGACCTGTGCCACGAGCGATATGTCATTCAGTTGACTCATTCTTCCGTAGAAGAGAATGTATCGTTGTCTGATGCTTTATTCCGTAGAGAAGAAGGAAGATTATCCGAGTACCCGGTCGCAGAGTCTTTTTCCTCTTCTTTCATAGCTGTGTAATGTATGATCACCTGACCGAATCCCATGAACATAATCAGCAGGCCGATGGTGGCTATTCCAAATCTGGTAAGTGACCATAGGAAAATGAATAATCCTAATCCTGTGAATATATTATTGATTCCTTTACTGCGCATACTTTTATTTAAATCCGTTTTGAATAGCCCGGGAGGGATCGGTTGTCCGGATGCAAGTGCCTGTTCGGCCAGCCGGTATTGTTCTTTTCGGTTTTTGTAGCGGAAGAAATAGACAATAAATATGATGATCGCAGGAAAAAGGAAGGTAAATACGATGGCAACAATGGCTACTACCATTTCCATGCCGTTTTCTGCGATGTGATTTCTCCAGTCTCTGTTGTGGTGTGTATGCGAAGAGTCTTTCTTTGTCTCTTCCGAATACCATTTCATTGTTTCTTCTGCCTCCGTGGTTGGGGTTACCTGAGCATTTTCAATGATTGCTTCATCGACTACTTCTGTAGGATTTTCTGTTTGTGAGTAAACCAAGCTACTCAAAAGGAAGGCTATGGTGAGCCCTAAAATAAACCTTTTCATATGCATCTGTTTTTTTATTGAATTCTGAATCTTTGTACATTAGACGTACTTACCCCGTCGGAAAGTTGCAAAGAGACGAAATATTTTTGATATTTGTGCCTCTAAAATAAAATAAATGAACTTACCTTACTCATTTTCAGAGGATATGCGCGCTCTCCTGGGAGAAGAAGACTTTCAGCAGCTGGCGGATGCTATTCAAAGTGACCCGGTGGCAAGCATTCGTCTGAACGATTCGAAATACTCTTTTCCTTCCGGAGTTCTTGCCCCGAAGGGGGCACAGCAGATCCCCTGGTGTCTGGAGGGATATTACCTGAAAGAGCGGCTTACCTATACATTCGACCCGTTGTTTCATGCAGGTTGTTATTACGTGCAGGAAGCTTCTTCCATGTTTCTGGGAGAGGTGATGCGGCAGCAGGTAGACGAGCCTGTAGTAGCGCTGGATCTGTGTGCAGCCCCGGGGGGAAAGACTACCCATCTGATACAGACACTTCCTGAAGGTAGCCTGGTAGTGGCCAATGAAGTGAATCAGGGACGTGCCCGGATATTGGCAGACAATGTGCTCAAGTGGGGCAGCCCCAATGTGGTGGTGACCAGAAACGATCCGGCCGACTTCCATCCTCTGCCGCCCCTGTTCGATGTGATTGTGGTAGATGCTCCCTGCTCCGGGGAGGGGATGTTCCGGAAAGACGAAGTAGCCGTAGAAGAGTGGAGTACAGAGAATGTAGATCTTTGTTACAAGCGCCAACGGCGTATCTTATCGGATATATGGCCGACTCTGAAACCCGGCGGTCTGCTGATCTACAGCACCTGTACCTATAATATACGGGAGAACGAAGAAAATGTGAAGTGGATGCGTCGGCAACTGGACGCAGTATCGGTGGATATTTCGGTTCCACAGGAGTGGAACATTACCGGAGACCTGACAGGGGCTGGCCTGCCTGTCTACCGCTTCCTTCCTTTCCGTACGCAAGGGGAAGGCTTTTTTATGGCTGTACTGCGCAAGAAAGAAGATCCCGCGCAGACGAATGTTGTATCCGGCAGCCATTCTAAAAAGAAGAAAAAGGAGAAGAAATCTGCGGAGGGGGCAGCTATGAGTAAAGCAGCCATGGAAAAGGCCAGTGTCTGGTGCGATCTTTCTTCCGACGATTATATTCCTATACTTTCCCGCGAGATGTTTTCTCTTTTCCCCAAGAGGTATACAGACGTGTTGGCATATCTGGAACGCAGTTTACACCTGATCCTTACAGGTGCTCCTGTAGGAGAGTGGAAAGGTAGAGATTGGTTGCCAGCTGCTGTGTTGCCTTTGAGTACTTTGCTGTCTGCCGATGCTTTTCCTGCCTGGGAAGTATCCTATGAGCAAGCAGTGATGTATCTTCGGAAAGAGGCTTTTTCATTACCTGCGGGTGTACCTGCCGGATATGTTCTGATCCGATACAAAGGAGCCTCTCTGGGATTTATGAAAAATATCGGAAACAGAGCCAATAATCTCTATCCTGCGGAATATCGTATCCGTAGTTCGTATCTTCCGGAAGAGATAAAGACCTTGTGATTTACGATTTACAGATTTACGATTGAAATTACATTGCATGAAGAGAATGAGACTTAAACTTATGTTTATAAAAAACTTAACCTACAATCCTTCCGATATTCAACAGAGAGATACTGTTATAGATCTCTATTGTAATTTCAAACGTAAATCGTAAATCAGTAAATCGTAAATAAAAAGCTGTTTTACAATTCGCTGCTGAAAATTCGGGCCAGCGCCTTCTGGTATTGGTTTTCAAGCTGGATGTAGGTCTCCTGACTCTGGTATACTGCACCTGCCTCTACAAAATACTCGATCATACTGATCTGACCTCCATCCAATGCTTTGCGCAGGAGGGAAAGATCGGACTGTGACTCGAGGGTCTGTCTGTACTCCTGCATGATGATTTGTAATTCGGTCGCTTCCCGGTAGAGTTGTCTGGTCTCTGAACCGATGCGGATGCGGGTATTCTCTCTTTGCAGATCCACACTCAGTTGCTCTGCTTTCACAGATCGTACTTTCCTGCGGTTCTCGAACAGAGGAAAGGAAAAGCCGACTACTACACCGTTGAAAGGTTCACCCGACTCGGTATTGCGACGATATCCCAGTTCCAACTGGGGAAGCCAGCCCGAACGATTCACCTTTACCTGCTGACGGATCATGTCACTTTCATTGTTCAGTGAACGCAGAAGCGGATCTTTTTCTGTGATTTCTGCTTTTAATTCTTCGTAACTAAGAGGCAGACGCACTTCCGGATAGGTGTGAACAGATACTTCTATAGGTATATCTCCGTTCAATGCCTGTAGCTCCTGTAGCTTATTGTTGAGGGCTGTCTGGTTGAGAGTCGTCTCTGTCTTGATGTTCAGCAACTCCAGGTTGATCTTGTTTTTTTCCAGGATATTTGCATCCCCCATGGCCAGTTTTTTGCTGTAAATGGCTGACAGATCCTGTGCATTCTGATAGCGGATATGGAGAAGTTCCTGTTGTTGACGTAGCATAATGATGTCCAGACATATCTCTTTGGCCTGTAGAAGGAGTTCACGACGCATACTCTCTGCTTCTGTGTCGTAGAGAGAACTTTTCAGCCGGTTGAGTTTGTTGCGCGAGGCATATAAGGTTGGAAAATCAAAACTTTGTGTTACCACCAGTTCTCCTATCGTATTGTTTTTGTCCTTGTTGTTCCACAAGTGTGCATAGGAGAGGGTGGGGTCTGGCAGGTTATTTTCTGCCTGTGCCTCCAGCTTACGGGAGGTCATCAGCTGTGCGTTGGCCTGTAACTCTTTGTTGTTACGGTCTATACTTTGCAGTACCTCTTCAATGGTCTGTGCTTGTGTGACAGACAAAAGCAACAGGAAGGTACCGGTTATAATTATTTGTTTCATATATTCTTTGTTTGTCCGGGTATCGCTTTTATTGAAAAGCGATACCCGGAATGTATTAATGCTCTATGGCTTCTACAGATTTGTTTTTCCGGGATTCTATTAACAGATAGACAATGGGTACAATAAATCCATTGAGGAATGTGGAGGTCAGCAAACCACCCAGTATCACTTTTGCCATCGGACTTTGTATCTCATTGCCGGGCAGATCACCCGATACTGCCAGCGGTATGAGCGCCAGGGCAGAGGAGAGCGCAGTCATCAGGATAGGATTCAGACGATCCAGTGAGCCTTTAATCACACTATCGTATGCGCTGAGACCCTCTTCCTGCAGGCTGTTGTAACGACTGATCAGCAACATACCGTTGCGGGTGGCTATCCCGAAGAGGGAGATGAAGCCGATCACTGCCGGTATACTGACCTCTCCTGTAGTGATCATCAGTGCAAATACTCCCCCGATGAGTGCCAGCGGCAGATTGAGCAGAATGACTCCCGATTGTTTCACATCACGGAATTCGTTGTACAGCAACAGGAAGATCACCAGTAAAGACATGCAAGAGGTCAGTGCCAGGATGCGACTGGCTGCCTGTTCGCTTTCAAACTGTCCTCCGTATTCAATGTGATATCCTTCGGGCAGCTCTATGTTTTTGTCTATCTCTTTTTGTATGTCATTGACCACACTTCGCAGGTCACGATCGGCAATATTGGCTGAGATCACGATCTTACGTTTTACATTCTCCCGGCTGATGGTATTGGGCCCCATGGCAGAGGTGATGTCTGCCACATAATTAAGTGGGACTTTCTTTCCATCCTGTGTATCCAGCATCAGGTTGCCGATCTTTTCCGCTTCGTTCCGGCTGTCGTCTTTGACTTTGACGGTGAGGTCGAAACTTTTTCCTTTCTCATATACCTGGGACACGACCTCACCGGCCAGGCAGACATTGATAAACTCGGCAAATTCGGGCAGGGTGATGCCGTAGCGTGCCAGCATCTCCCGTTTCGGACTGATCCTTAGCTGTGGCCGGTCGATCTGTTGTTCTACGTTGAGGTCTGCTATTCCTTCGATCTGGTCGATCGTATTGCGGATCTCATTACCCAGGCGGAACATTCTGTGGAGATCATCGCCGAAGAGTTTGATCGCGATGTTGGCTTTCGTACCCGAGAGCATAGCATCTATGCGGTGGCTGATGGGCTGTCCTATTTCGATATTCACTCCGGTGAGTGTGCCGAGTTTGTCGCGTACCTCTGCTGTGAGTTCACTGCGCGAACGCTTTGTGAGTTCGAAGGGCGCTTCGATCTCCGAAACATTTACTCCGAGGGCGTGTTCGTCCAGTTCGGCGCGTCCGGTCTTCCGGGCTACGGTCTGTATCTCCGGAATACTCAATAGCAACTCTTCGGCACGCTGTCCGATCTTATCACTTTCTTCCAGGGAGATTCCCGGCAGTGAACCGATGTTGATGGTAAATGACCCTTCGTTGAATGCAGGAAGGAAGCTACGTCCCAGTGTAAAGAAGCAGATGAGAGCCACTGCAAAAACTCCGATGATGCTACTCAGCGTAACGGTCTTGTGTCGGAGCACCCAGCGAAGAGCCTTTTCATAGATACCCCGTAGCCATACGGCAAGGAAAGCATCTTTCAACTCTTTGTCCGTACGTTCTCTGCCCAGCAGGTAGCTGCAAAGCACCGGGGTGAGTGTGAGTGCCACTACTGTGGATGCACACAGAGCCACAATGAAAGCAATGCCCAGTGGTACCAGCATACGTCCTTCCATGCCCGAAAGGAAAAAGAGCGGTACAAAACTGGCAATGATGATCAGTGTGGAGTTGAGGATAGGCATACGTACCTCTTTGGAGGCGATAAAGATAACCTCCCGGATCGACAGCCGTTCTTCCACAGGTTTCTGTTTGTTCTCCCGCAGGCGTTTGTACACATTCTCTACATCCACAATGGCATCGTCGACCAGCGAACCGATGGCAATGGCCATCCCTCCGAGACTCATGGTGTTGATTGTCAGCCCCAGGTAGCGAAGCGTCAGAATAGAGACCAGCAGGGAAAGAGGCAGGGTCACCAGTGAGATCAGTGTTGTGCGTACGTTGGCCAGGAAAAGGAACAGGACGATCACAACGAAGATCCCTCCTTCGAGCAGAGATTTCTTTACATTTCCGATGGAGTTTTCTATAAAGCGGCTTTGCCGGAAAATGTCGGTAGATACTTTCACATCCGGCGGAAGGTTTTTCTGTGCATCTGCCAGAGCCGCTTCCAGTTTGTCTGTCAGTTCTATGGTGCTGGTGGCCGGCTGCTTGGTCACGGTCAGTAATACCGCCTGCCTGCCACGTTCCGAAGCGGTTCCCAGTTTCGGGGTTTTTGCACCGACGGTCACTTCACTGATGTCTTCCAGCAGTACAGGAGCGTTGTTGACCAGTTTGATCTGCGCCCTACCCAATGCTGCCACCTGGTCTGTAGAGAGAGCTCCACGGATAATGTATTCGTTACCGTATTCATACAGTACGCCTCCGTTGGCATTCAGATTCATTTCACGGGTAGCTGTCATCACCTCATCCAGGCTCACGCCGTAGTGTTTCATGCGGGCAGGATCCAGCAGGATCTGATATTCTTTGATATCTCCCCCCAGCACGGCCACCTGGGCCACTCCACCGGTAGAGAGCAGACGGGGACGAATGGTCCAGTCGGCAATGGTTCGCAGATCGATCAGTGACGTCGAATCGGCGGTCAGACCGATGATCAGCATCTCACCCAGTATGGAAGACTGAGGACCCAATGTGGGTTTTCCCACATTCGACGGAAGAGATTCGCTCACAACCGCCAGTTTTTCCGAGACGATCTGGCGTGCCAGATAGATATCGGTATCCCAGTCAAATTCTACCCATACCACAGAGAATCCGGTGGTAGAAGAAGAGCGTACACGTCTCACTCCGGTCGCTCCATTCACAGAAGTCTCTACCGGGAAAGTAACCAGTTGCTCCACCTCTTCCGTTGCCATTCCGTTGGCTTCGGTCATGATCACTACGGTAGGAGCGTTGAGATCGGGAAATACGTCCACCTCCATATGCATAGCGGTGTACGTTCCTCCTATCAGCAGCAGAAGAGCGGCTGCCAGCACAACCAGCCGGTTGTGCAGGGAGTAATGAATGATTTTATTCAACATATGATTTCCTCCCTCCGATTAGTGTTCGTGTGTATGAGCAGGCAATGCATTGGCAGCGGAGGCCAGTTTCAGTTGATAGGCTCCCTGGGTCACCACACGATCGCCGGGGTGTATACCCGATAGTATCTGTACGCGTTCTCCGTCGTCAGCCCCCAGGGATACTTCCTGCTTTTTGTACTCTTCCTCACAGACCTGTATGTAGACAAAGAAATTGTCCTGCTCTTCCGAAAGAGCTGTACGGGGTACGGAAATAACATTCTCCATGGGAGAAGAGAGCAGGTATACTTCTACAAAAGACCCTGGTATGATCTCTTCCCGGTTGTCAAACTCGAAAGTGACCGGGATGTAGTAAGAATCCTCAGCCGAAGATCTTCCGTACGAGAGCAGTCGACCGTTGTAGTTTTGCAAAGCATATACCTTATTATCATAAGGAGTCCTGAAGTTGGCCGATCCGATGGTGCGCAGGGAAGTATAGTATTTTTCCGATACTTCCGCACGGAGAAACAGCTTACGGTTTTGCGTGATACTCACCAGGGGCTGGCCTACTTCTACGTAGTCGCCTTCTTTTACAAATATACTTTTGACAAACCCTTGTATGGGGGCGGTTATGTTCTGCCCGTTGCTGGTATGGTTGCGGGCTACCGCTTCGTAGCTGATCCGTGCATTCTCAAACTCCTGCTGTGCCTGTGCAAATTCTCTCTCCGATACGATCTGATCGGCTACCAGTTGCTTCATACGTTCGTATTCACGCTGAGATACTTCGTATGCGATGCGTGCTTTCTGTATGGGATCACCCTCTACGATCTGATCCGAAGAGAGGGTCAGCAGGGTAGCGCCCCGGCCGGTGGCCGTACCTTCGGTGAGGCGTTGCCTGAAAGAGACTACTCCGGCCACTGTGGCCACAACAGTTGCTTCGTCTCCCTGTGCCGCTGTGATCTGGCCGCTGGTTTTGATCACTTGCCGGAAAGTACCGGGTTGTATGGTATTGACCTTTACACCCGCGGCGTCGGCCTGTTCTCTGGTAAATACGATCTCATCGCCAGTGTGTTCGGTGCTTCCGTGAGCATGGCTGCTATGGTCATGCCCAGTATGGTTGTGCCCACTATGATCATGTGCACCTTTATCGGATGAGTGGTCGTGGCTATGCGTATGTCCATCGCTATGGTCGTGGTTGCAATTGGCATGGCCGTGTTTCTGTTCCTGTTTTTTTTCTGTATGGTTGTGTCCCGAATGATCTTCTCCTTCGTGTGCTTTGTGTCCACAGGATCCCCACAGAAAGAGACCCAATATTCCTGTAAATAGAAAATTCTTCATTGTAATAAAGATTATGATTCAGATGTATACTAATAGGGAAATGTCCGCAATAACTTATAGAGAAAGCTTACGGCACAGGGATGTATGTGTAACTCAAATAGCTACAGATAAATCTTACGAGAGGGTACAGGGAGGGGCACGAAGTCCTGTGGCACGTGTGAGCAACGTGCCATGCAGGGATTCCAGGTAGAAAGAATGGGTTTCAAAAGATTTTTCCTCCGGCTGGGTCAGTATACGCAGCAGGGGTTCTGTAAAGAGTGTGGTAAAAAAATGATAGTGAGGATGGCCGCAAGGTGATTTCCCGGCTGGCTCCGGTGTGTAGATGCGTGTCAGGCACTCGTCGTTGCAACAAGAATCGTGGTGATGATGCTGTTCCGGCTGGTGCGTATCGTTGCAGCAGGAGTGCTCGGCTACATCGTTTTTCAGGCAGATGATCCCATTCTCATGGTGGTGATGAGGTATGACAGGCACTGCCAGCATAAGTATGCTGACCATAAAAAGCATATATGTAATGTACCTTCTTTTTCTCATAATACGATCATCCGGGACAAAGGTAACCCATATTCTTCTGAAAAACAACAAATCAAAGGAAATAACCGGTTTATACCAGCTCGGTAGGAGTTGTATGTTTGTAGACCCGCGCTTCCGCACTACCGTTTGTACATATATTTAGCTATCTTCCATTTTTCAAATAATGTATGAAAACGTACCCATTCCTCATGTAATGTAATCACTCCGGGTGGTCTTTGGCCGGAGTATCCTTTCTATCCTCTCAGCCTACCATTTATACATATCTTTTTATAAAAAAACAATCCTATGTAATGGTTTAGACAGAAGCATCCTGTCTTCTATATAGTATGCTTCTGTTTATCAGGCTATGCCAGGTGTATGTGATTTCCGATGTATCGGTAGCCCCAAAACATAGTTGCAATGGAAGATACAATATATTTGGAATGGAAGATAAAATATATAACATATAATAATGTATACATACACAAGACTATCTG
>DALZBD010000060.1:0-12333 GCA_031977515.1 Bacteroides sp.
GTTGCTGTCCACAGCTTGTTCCACCCTGAGCGCTCAGGAGACACTGCCTCCCCCGGGCAGTCAGATAGAACTGGAAGAAGAGGTTAAATTCTACAAT
Organism: Bacteroides sp.; assembly: GCA_031977515.1. Classification (GTDB taxonomy): domain Bacteria; phylum Bacteroidota; class Bacteroidia; order Bacteroidales; family Bacteroidaceae; genus Bacteroides. Next base: position 98 of record DALZBD010000060.1, read on the forward strand.
GGCCTTTCGATCAGTGCGGATCTGTTTGGAGTGGGCAACAAAGTGTTCGGAGCAGATTATATAAGCAGTGAGGTGGGCATAGAAGCCAATCTGAAGAACAGATTCTTCCCGGTATTTGAGGCAGGGTTTGGTTCGTCAGATGCATGGAACGAAGATAAGGATATACACTATAAGGCTGCCGCTCCTTTCTTCCGGCTCGGTATGAACTACAATACCATGTACAAAAAGGGTAGCCGCAACTATCTGTATGTAGGTGCGCGCTATGGGATAAGTATATTCAACTACGATGTCAGAAGCCTGAGCGATGGTGAATACGACAATCCCAGACTCGTTGACTATATCTGGAAGGAAAGCCTTCCTTTTAACTACTCCGGACTGAGCGCTACCATACAATGGTTCGAAATAGTAACAGGTGTGAAAGCACATATCTGGAAAAATGTATCCATGGGCTGGAGCATCCGGCTGAGGTATCGCCTCTCCTCCTCTATCAGCAAGCATGGCAATCCGTGGTATGTACCCGGCTTCGGTAAATACGATTCAAACATAGGAATGACATATACAATTGCTTATAAATTGCCTTTCTGACACATGACAAAGCTTGATATTTTACTGGTTGCCGTAGGTCTGGCGATGGATTGCCTGGCGGTATCTGTAGCCAGTGGGATTCTTTTGAAAAAGATACAATGGAGGCCAATAGTAGTTATGGCCTTTTTCTTTGGGTTATTTCAGGCACTTATGCCTTTTGTGGGATGGTGTTGCGCCAGCCGGTTCAGCCACCTGATCGAGAGTTTCGACCACTGGATCGCATTTTCTATCCTGGCATTCCTGGGAGGGCGCATGATCCTGGAGTATTTCAAGGACGAAGACTGTAAGCAGGAATTCGATCCTTCGAGCCTCAAAGTTGTCCTGACTCTGGCCGTTGCCACCAGCATCGACGCCCTGGCGGTGGGCATCTCATTTGCCTGTCTGGATATGACAGAAGTGAGCGAGATACTTCCTCCGATCACTGTGATAGGCATCGTATCGTTTGTCATGTCTGTGGCGGGACTTATCTTCGGCATCACTTTCGGCTGTAAATATGCGCGCCGGCTACGGGCCGAATTGTGGGGAGGGATCATCCTGATCCTTATTGGCAGTAAAATACTTGTGGAACATCTTTTAGTTGAAGTGATATGATCAGAGCTCCCAAACAATCCAATTACCTGTGGCTGTTCCTTTTGCTGATAGGTACATTTTATGTACTGAGAAAGAACAACCAGCACGCCGAATACCGTTCCAATCAGGGATTGGTTTTCGGTACGATATATAAGATCACGTATCAGCACGAAGAGGATCTGCAACCGGAGATTGAGGAAGCTTTTGAAACATTCAATCTCTCTCTTTCTCCTTTTTATGAGAATTCGATCATCAGCCGGGTAAACCGTAACGAGGATGTGGTGACAGATACGTTGTTTCGCAACGTGTTTGAACGTTCGATGGAAATATCGAAGCAAACCGACGGTGCATTTGATATTACTGTCGCTGCTCTGGCCAATGCGTGGGGATTTGGTTTTAAGAAAGGAGAATTCCCGGACTCACTGACGGTGGATAGCTTGCTGGAGATCACCGGATATGAAGGTGTATGGATGGAAGAAGACCGGGTGGTGAAAAACGATCCACGTATCCTGATCAGCTGCAGCGCCATCGCCAAAGGGTATGCAGTGGATGTGATTGGTGATCTGCTGGCCCAGAAAGGCATCCAAAACTATATGGTGGACATCGGAGGGGAAATTGTTGCTCGTGGCAACAACCCGAAAGGGGAACACTGGCGCATAGGGATCAACAAGCCGGTAGATGATTCGTTGTCTGTAAATCAGGAACTACAGATCATTCTACAACTTACCGATGTGGGACTGGCGACTTCCGGAAACTACCGGAATTTCTACTACAAAGACGGAAAGAAATATGCGCATACGATAGATCCGCGCACCGGCTATCCGGTGCAACATACGCTCCTTTCGGCTACGGTGGTGGCCCAGGATTGTATGACGGCAGATGCGCTGGCCACAGCATTTATGGTCATAGGCATGGAGGAAGCAAAAGAATTTATAGCCCGCCACCCGGGTATCGAAGCCTGTTTTATCTACAGCGATGAAAAGGGGGAGCTGCAAACCGAACTGACTCCGGGTATGAAAAAGTATGTGGCAGGTCAGTAATTATTTCATAAAGACGAAATACACGGCCAGTATCAGACAAAGAAAGGCAGCGAAATGATTCCAGTGCAGCCCTTCTCCTTTGAATAACAAGGTAGAGAAAAGAGTGAACACCACCAGTGTGATCACTTCCTGAATGACTTTCAGTTGCATCAGTGTAAAAGGGCCTCCGTTGCCCTGAAAGCCAATCCGGTTGGCCGGTACCTGACAGGCATATTCGGCCAGTGCAATGCTCCATGAAAACAGGATCACGGCATACAACGGCCAGTTGCTGATCACTTTTGTCTCCTGCAGTTTCAGGTGACCGTACCAGGCAAAAGTCATAAAGATATTGGACACGATCAGTAGCCCGATGGTATAGAATCCTTTCATTCTTTGTCTTTTTTCAATATACAAACTTCCTGTGGCAGAAGTTCGCTCTGCACATTGTTCATACTTCCCCACAAGCTATAGCGGGCCTCCGGGTTCATCTGTTCCAACTGCCGCAGGATTCCCTTCATGTCACTACGGCTCGATTGCGACTCGTAAGGGCAGTTTTTCACCTGTTTACGATACGTATGCAACCCGGACAGTTCAATGAGATCGGCTTCATGCACCAGACACATGGGGCGGATAATGGTCATATCAAACTTATTCATCACCAGCCTGGGTGGCATCGTGCTGAATGCTCCCTGATAAATCATATTCATCAGAAGTGTCTCCAAAATATCATCCATGTGGTGTCCCAAAGCTATTTTGTTACACCCCTGTTCTTTGGCTACTGTGAAAAGTGCCTTACGCCGGTTCCATGAACAGAGAAAACAGGGAGATTTCCGGTTATCTGTAGATGCGTCAAACGCTGTTTCGAAGGTGATCAGAGGAATATCGTATTGTGCAGCATGGGCACGCAGATAGTCCAGGTCGCTCTGGTAAGGAATATTTTTCATCACAATATGTACTGCCACCACGGAAAAACGTGGTTTGAATATACGGGCCCTACGCCCCAGTAGTTCTACCAACGCCAATGAGTCTTTTCCACCGGACAAACCGATAAGTATTTTATCTCCCTCTTCAATGAGTCCGTATTGCACGACTCCTTTGCTGAAACGCCGTTCTATGCGACGTACAATCTTCTCCTCTTCTGTAAACTGTGCCATATAAGGCTGCAAAAGTAATTCAAAAGAATCATTTAAAGAAGAATTAACATAATAGAATCAGAGGCTGGCCATATATTGCCAATAATTTTGTATATTTGAACTTCGGAATAAAAGTCGGTTTCAGAAATTCTCCGGATGTACCTGAAACAAGTTTATAAAGCACTCAGAAGTTCTATGAAGAGATATATTTGGTTCGTTATTCTTTGTTCTACAGCGTTTTTCCTACCTGCACAAACACTGGAACAGGCACGTGCGATGTTCACCAAAGGACAATATGCCGAAGCAAAGCATGTATTCGAACGATATGTAAAATCGCAACCTTCCAATGCCAACTACAACTACTGGTATGGAGTGTGTTGTGTGAAAACCGGAAATGCCGCAGCTGCTGTGAAGCCATTGGAGTTGGCAGTAAAACGAAAGATACAGCACGCCCCTCTCTATCTGGGAGAAACTTACAATGAACTTTATCGCTTTGAAGAGGCCATTGAAGAACTGGAGGACTATATTGCCGCGCAGAAAAAGCGCAGACAGTCTGCCGGAGAAGCGGAAACCCTGCTGGAAAAGGCAACATTCAACCTGCGCCTGCTCAAAGGAGTGGAGCAAGTGATGGTGATCGATAGTTTTGTGGTGGACAAAGAGCGTTTTCTGGACGCATATAAGATCAGTGAAGAATCCGGCAAGATCTCCACTTATAACGATTATTTTCAGACCGATGGAGATCAGGAAGGTACGGTATATCAGACCGAGCTGGCCAATAAGATTTATTATAGCGCCAAAGGGGAAGAAGGTGTCCAACAAATCCTGAGCCGGAACAAATTGCTTGATGATTGGAGCCATCCTACCCCACTGCCCGAAACGATCAACAACGGAGCGAATGTCAATTATCCGTTTGTACTGACCGACGGGATCACGCTCTATTTCGCCTCAGATGGTGCAGGCTCTATGGGAGGATACGACATCTTTGTCACCCGCTACAACAGCAACAGCGAAAGCTATTTGTCGCCGGAAAATGTAGGGATGCCGTTCAACTCTCCTTACAACGATTATATGTTCGCGATCGATGAATTTAATAATCTGGGCTGGTTTGTTTCCGATCGCTACCAACCGGAGGATAAAGTGTGTGTTTATGTGTTTATCCCTAATTCTTACAAACGCACCTACAATTACGAGAACATGGACGAAGAGAAGCTGCAACGCATCGCACGTCTGATCTCGATTGAAGATACCTGGGAAGATGAAGAGGAAGTGCAACAGGCACAGGAACGCCTGGCACAAGCACTTAATGCCAAACCGAAAGAACAGAAAGTATATGACTTTATCTTTATTGTCAATGATATAAAGACCTATTATAGCTGGAACGACTTCACCTCTCCCGAGGCATTGAAAAGATTCCGAAGCTATCAATTGCTCGAAAAAGATCTGCTGGAACAACAAGCAAAACTACAGGTACAACGCGAGAAGTATATGAGTGCCAACAAGCAACAGCAACAACAGATGTCCGGTGCTATCCTGGATCTGGAAAAACGTACGAAGCAGATGCAAGAGCAGTTGCGGACACAAGCAATGGAAATACGAAACCTGGAAATCAAAAACATAAAATAACATGGACTTACTTATTATAATCGGATTTATTGTAGCAGCAATCGTCTTTCTGCTCATTGAGTTGTTCCTGATACAGGGAACGAGCATAGCCGGATTTATCTCCTTTCTGTGGGGTACCGCTGCCGTATGGTATGCATTTGTCTATATGGGTACACTGACAGGGTTCATTACTCTGGTTGTCGCCATAGCTGCAGGTGCCATTGCCATCACCTATTTTATGCGTTCCAAAACGCTGGATAAGATTGCACTGAAGAAAAACATCACTTCCAAAGTAGATAAAAGCGCGGAAGAGAGTGTGCAGGTGGGAGATACAGGGACTACTGTGACCCGTCTGGCATTGATTGGACAAGCCGAGATCGCCGGGAAAGTGGTGGAAGTAAAATCTGTCAGTGGTTTTCTGGACGAACATACTCCTGTGGTCGTATCCCGCATCTCGGAAGGAATGATCCTGGTAGAAAAACAAAATTAATTCATATAAAAATATTATTTGCCTATGGACCCAATGTATTTAACCATTTTAGTGATAGCCGGAGTCGTCATATTCCTGGCCATCTTTTTCCATTATGTGCCCTTCTTTCTCTGGCTTTCAGCGAAAGTATCCGGGGTAAATATCTCTCTGATCCAGTTGTTCCTGATGCGTATCCGTAATGTGCCTCCTTATGTCATTGTTCCGGCCATGATAGAATCGCACAAGGCCGGACTGAATACCATCACCCGTGATGAGTTGGAAGCACACTACCTGGCAGGTGGACGGGTAGAGAAGGTTGTACACGCGTTGGTGTCTGCTTCCAAAGCCAATATAGAACTTTCCTTCCAGATGGCTACTGCCATTGACCTGGCAGGACGTGATGTATTTCAGGCAGTGCAGATGTCGGTAAATCCAAAAGTGATCGATACACCTCCTGTGGCAGCAGTTGCCAAAGACGGTATCCAGTTGATCGCCAAAGCCCGTGTGACGGTACGTGCCAATATCCGTCAGTTGGTAGGGGGAGCAGGTGAAGATACTATCCTGGCCCGTGTAGGAGAAGGTATCGTATCTTCGATCGGTTCTTCTCAAAATCACAAATCGGTATTGGAAAATCCGGATTCGATCTCCAAACTGGTACTGAAAAAAGGATTGGACGCCGGTACGGCATTTGAGATCTTATCCATTGATATTGCGGATATTGATATTGGTAAGAACATCGGTGCGGCTCTCCAGATCGACCAGGCAAACGCGGATAAGAACATTGCTCAGGCAAAGGCGGAAGAACGTCGTGCCATGGCTGTTGCCTCCGAACAGGAGATGAAAGCCAAAGCTCAGGAAGCACGTGCGAAAGTAATTGAAGCCGAAGCAGAAGTTCCTAAGGCAATGGCTGAGGCCTTCCGAAGCGGAAATTTAGGCATTATGGATTATTACCGCATGAAGAATATCGAGGCGGATACTTCCATGAGAGAGAATATCGCCAAACCGCCTACAAACACTGGAAAGCCGCTCGGATAAACCGTACAAACCAATAGCATCAACAAAACATCAGGGTTGATAAAGTTTTTAGCCGGTATCCGTATCACCGGCAGTGATCAAAAACTTTATCAACCTTGTTTTATAGCCTGTCTTTGTATTTGAGACGCAAATATTCGTCTCTACATTCCGGATTTGTTTTCGTAGAGACGCATATTTGCGTCTCAAAAATAAATATTTGCAGAATATAAGAATAGGCTCTCAATTAATAACCTTACAAAAAGAAAGAGACATGAAAAAGTATTTTCCATCGTCGGAACTCATCATCAATGAGGATGGTTCTGTATTTCACCTCCATGTAAAGCCCGAACAACTGGCAGATAAAGTGATCCTGGTGGGTGATCCCGGCCGGGTAGCCCTGGTTGCTTCCCACTTTGAGGAGAAAGAGTGTGAGATCGAAAGCCGTGAGTTCAAAACGATCACAGGAACCTATAAAGGAAAACGCATCACTGTGCTCTCTACCGGTATCGGTTGCGACAATGTAGACATTGTGGTGAACGAACTGGATGCACTGGCGAATATCGATTTCCAGACCCGCGAAGAGAAAGAGAATTTCCGTCAGCTCGAATTGGTACGTATCGGTACGTGCGGAGGATTGCAACCTTATACGCCGGTAGGGACATTTATCTGCTCGCAGAAGTCTATCGGATTTGACGGGCTGCTCAATTTCTATGCCGGACGCAACGAGGCATGTGACCTGGAGTTTGAGAAGGCATTCCTTGCTCACATGGGATGGACAGGCAATATGTGTATTTCTGCTCCTTATGTGATCGATGCAAATGAAGAACTGATCGACCGGATCGCACAGGACGATATGGTACGTGGAGTAACTATCGCTGCTGGTGGTTTCTTTGGCCCTCAGGGACGTGAGCTGCGTATTCCATTGGCAGATCCGAATCAGAATGATAAGATCGAAGCCTTTGAGTACAACGGCTACCGCATCACCAACTTCGAGATGGAAAGTTCTGCCCTCGCAGGTCTGAGCAAGCTGATGGGACACAAAGCGATGACTGTATGTATGGTCATTGCAAACCGATTGATCAAAGAGGCCAATACGGGTTACAAAAATACCATCGATTCGCTCATCAAAACCGTACTGGACCGAATCTGATGCATGAATTTGTTGCTATAGATTTTGAGACGGCCACAGGACACCCCGAAAGTGCCTGTGCCGTCGGAATCGTCACTGTCACTCAGGGAAAGATCACGGATGAGTATTATTCCCTGATACAGCCTCCCGAAAATGAGTACTGGTGGCAGAATATCCGTATCCATGGCATCACTCCGGACATGACCGACAGACTTCCCGGATTCCATGCGATCTACCCGGAGGTCCGCAAACGCCTCGCAGGTAAAGTGGTAGTGGCACACAATGAAGTATTCGACCGCAATGTATTGAAACGTACCATGCGTATGTATGGGCTGGACTACGACGAACTCCTCCTTTCTGCCCGTTGGCAATGTACCTGCCGTATCTACCGCTCTCTGGGATATCGCCCGGCCAACCTGAAAGCATGCTGCCAGCGGCAACAGATTCCTTTGCAACATCACGAAGCCCTTTCGGATGCCAGAGCGTGTGCTATGCTTTACCTCAACTACCTGAAGGGAAAACAAGAATAAAGAACCGATGCATTTATAACCTGAGCAGAGGACTTTTGCTACCGGCTTTTCATTCATTTGCCACAGACGTATGCTCCGTTTGTCAGAGGCAACCGGTTGGCTTACTTCCCTGGGGCAGGCCGTTTGCCTCTGTCAACTATCTCTGACCGACCGCCTGATGAGCAGCGACAGTAACAACAAATCGACTTTCAGACAAAAGAACATACCTCTTTCCATCTGTCCACTACCCGCCCTGTTATTTTATATCGTATCCGAATAATCTCTCCTATTAAAAAGGAAAAGTATATCTTTGCTCTAAATTTCAATTCTATGTACCAAGATACCATCTGCGCCATAGCTACTGCACAGGGAGGAGCTATCGGCACGATCCGGGTTTCCGGTCCGGAAGCCATCGCTGTTACCGATAAAATATTTCGTCCGGTCCGGGAGAATGTCTCCCTGAGAGATCGTTTTCCTTATACCCTTACTTTCGGGCAAATCCGTAAAGAGGAGGAAGTGATTGATGAAGTACTGATATCCTTATTCCGCGCGCCCAACTCCTATACCGGAGAGGACAGCACAGAGATCAGTTGTCACGGTTCTCCTTATATACTTCAACAAGTGTTGCAACTGCTCATCGGGCAAGGTTGCCGACTGGCAAAACCCGGAGAATTCACCCAGCGGGCTTTCCTCAACGGTAAGATGGACCTGAGTCAGGCAGAGGCTGTGGCAGATCTGATCGCTTCTTCATCGGCAGCTACCCACAGACTGGCCATGAACCAGATGCGGGGAGGATTCAGCAAAGAACTTGTACAGCTACGTGATCGATTGCTCCAAGTAACTTCACTGGTAGAATTGGAACTCGACTTCAGCGAAGAAGATGTGGAATTTGCAGACCGTAAGCAACTACAACACCTGGCTGAGGAAATTCATAGCGTAATCTCCCGTCTGGCCGATTCGTTCAGTGTAGGAAATGCCATCAAAAATGGAGTCCCGGTAGCCATTATCGGTGAGACCAATGCCGGTAAATCGACCCTTCTCAATATGCTGCTCAGAGAAGAGAAAGCAATCGTGAGCGATATCCACGGCACTACCCGGGATGTGATCGAAGACACCATCAACATCGGTGGAGTAACTTTCCGTTTCATCGATACAGCAGGTATCCGGGAAACATCAGATACGATCGAAAGTCTGGGCATCGAGCGTACTTTCCGCAAACTGGAACAGGCAGAGATCGTCCTGTGGGTAATTGACTCTATAGAAGCAGAAAGACAGATCGGCCAACTCTCCGAAAAACTGGAACCTTATTATAAAGATAAGCAGTTTATACTTATTTTTAATAAAGCTGATCTTGCAGACCCTCTGCATATACAGGAAGCAGCAAAAAGAATAGAACAGAAGTTTCCTGAACTATCGATTTATCTTTCTCTCTCCGCCCGCAACCAAAGCCACCGGGAAGAACTGCAACAACTTCTTCTGGAAGCCGCTCATCTGCCAACTCTTACACAAAATGACGTGATCGTCACAAACGTAAGGCATTACGAAGCACTTACCAAAGCTTTGTCTGCGATTGAACGGGTAACAGATGGATTACAAACTCAACTTTCCGGTGACTTTCTGGCTCAAGACATCAGGGAGTGTATTTTCCATTTATCTGACATTGCCGGAGAAGTCACCAACGATATGGTATTGCAGAATATATTTGAGAATTTCTGCATTGGCAAATAACTGCCGATAAACAACGATTAATAAAAGTAACCATTGATAGCTTATCTGCTCATTTTGAGCGGATAAGCTATTTTTGTTTTTATAGATACTACTATATATTTACCCTTCCCCCCTGACTTTTTCTCCCCCATTTCTCCCCCGATTACAGATGTCTCCAAAAATGCAAGCGAGATGATCATAAGGACTTGTACAATTGAAATGGAGTGCAATGGAGTGAAATGAGGTGAAATGAGGTGATAATTAAAATAAGGGAAATAAATCACAATACATATAGAATTATGGGAGCACGAGTTGAAATAAAAAAACGATGCGCATACTGCGAGAAAGAGTATATTGCAAGAAAAGTAAACACAATATACTGTTCGCATAATTGTAACAGAAAAGACTACAAACAGAAAAAGAGGGAAGAGAAATTAAAATTAATTGATCCTCAAATAATACAAGGCAAACAAAATGAGGAAAAACACTCTATACTTGATAGTAAAGAGTTTATGAACATTCAAGATTTAGCAGAACTATTGGGCGTAAGTTATACCACTGCCTATAGGTATTGCGCCAGTGGGAAGATAAACTGCGTCAAGTTAAATCAAAAAATATTTGTAAGAAGAAAAGATATTGATGAAATCTTTGAAAAATCCGATCCCTATGAAATATCTCCAGCGCAAGAAAAAGACCTTTCAGAATGGTATACAAGCAAAGAGGTTCAAGAGAAATACGGTATCTCAAAAACTTCCTTTTTTTATTCAATTAGGAACAAAAACATTCCCAGAGTATACTATCGTGGTAGAACTCTTTATAACAAAGCACATGTTGATCTACATCTTCGAATGAAAGCCCCCAATCCGGAAATAACAGAATGGTACACTACCGAAGAAATAATGAATAAATATCATGTATCAAAAAGTGTAGTTTATTCAACAGTATGCGAACATGGTGTAGAACGCAAATCAGGAAAGAATAAAACCTATTATGCAAAAAGTGAGATCGACAATCTTTTTAAACACCGTATAACCCATCACAATATGGAAGATTGGTATACCATGGAAGATGTTACGCAGAAATACAGTGTTAAACCCTCCTGGGTAGCACAATTTGTATATAAAAATAGTATTCCCAAGATACGAGTATCCGGTAAATCTAAATACTCAAAAAAAGAGTTTGATGAAAAAATGCGTGAAAGAGGTATTATAGGAGAATACTATACTGTACCTGAAGCAATGGAAAAGTTTAATATTAAACGAGATTCCCTGTATTATTACATTAGAGTATATAATATCCCCCGGATCAAAGAAGGACAAACAACGAAAATATTAAAATCAGCTTTAGATGATATTTTAGAACCCAAACTTAAATAATATGACAAAAATAACATTACGTACAAAAAAGATATCCAATGGCAGGATCTCTCTTTACTTGGAATATTACCCCGCAATACGAAACCCTTATACAATGAAAATGGTCTATAAGGAATTCCTGGGAATCTATATTTATAGCAATCCAGAAGGAGAGATTCAACGGGAGTACAATAAAGAAGCCCTTCAGAAAGCAGAAGCAATTAAAAGTCAAAGGAGCCTATCCATAATAAACCAGGAATTTGGTTTTTTGGACACCCACCAACAGAAAGAAGATTTCCTGGAGTATTATCACACTATCTCCCTCAAAAAGCCAGAAAAATGGTTAGCCGTTTATAATCATTTTGCACATTTCATGAAGGGAAAGTGTACATTCGAAGAAGTAACCGTTGAACTTTGCCAAAAGTTCCGAGAATATCTTTTAACAGCACGTCAATTTGGCTACAAAGAAGGCAACCTCTCCCGAAATTCTGCCGCCGGTTACTTTTCAACTTTCAGAGCTCTACTGAAAATTGCTTATCGTGAACGAAGAATAAAAGAAAACATAAATGACTATTTGGACAAAATAGAATATCAAGAAACTACAAGAGAATATTTAACCTTAGAAGAATTACAGAAATTATTAGCCACACCCTGTCCCTTTCCACTGGTAAAAAACGCTGCATTATTTTCCTGCCTCACTGGATTAAGAATGAGTGATATTTTAACATTAGAGTGGGATCACATTGTTCTGGCACCTAATGGCAAATATTGTATCCGGAAAAGTATCATAAAAACAGAAACACAAGGCAATCTACCTTTAAGCGATGAAGCATTAGAATTATGCGGAAAACGTGAAAAAGGAAAAGTCTTTAAAGGTCTTGCAAAATCCAACATATATTACTGGCTACCTCAATGGCTAAAAGAAGCAGGAATAAAAAAACACATCACATTCCACTGTTTTCGCCATACATTTGCAGTTTTACATATTGCAGGCGGAACAGACATTTTTACTTTAAGTAAACTCTTAGTACATAAAAATGTTGCCACAACTCAAAACTATACAAAAGTTATCGACAAGAAAAAATGGGAAACAGTCGGTACAATCACCTTAAAACAGAACAACCCGAAAAATGAATAAAAAAGA
>DALZBD010000061.1:0-12273 GCA_031977515.1 Bacteroides sp.
TAGAGGGCCGCGGCAGAAGCTCCTTTCAGGATGCTCATGCTCTCGATATCATCCGGGTTGAGGTTGGAGATCCCGTCCCCGCCATCCCGGTTGCCTGCGTCTGCCGTGCCTCCGATGGCCGTACTGGCCTGTTCGTTGCTGCTGTTGAGCATCGGTACGCCGTCAATCACATAAAGCGGTTGGTTGTTGCCACTGATCGAACGGCTTCCGCGGATGGATACTTTGGCCGATCCACCGAGTCCGGACGAACTTTTGGTGATCTGTACGCCCGCGGTTTTCCCAGCCAGTGCATTGATCAGGTTCGGGTCTTTGGCACGGGTCAGTTCGTCACCACCTACCTGCTGCGTAGAGTAGGTAAGGGAGGCTTCTTTCTTTTTGATACCCATAGCCGTCACCACCACGCTTTCCAGCATATGGGCTTCTTCCTGCAGCCGAACGGTAAGATCCGTTTTCCCGTTCAGTGCGATGGTCTGAGACTCATACCCGACGTAAGTGATGAGCAGAGATGCCTGAGCGTCTACTTCCAGAGAGAAGCGTCCGTCAAAATTTGTAATGGTCCCGTTGGAGGTACCTTTCTCCAGTACATTGGCACCGATAATAGGCTCGCCGTGGGTGTCGGTTACCAGACCTGTTAAGGAGATACGGTTTTGCCAGGGAGAGGCTTTTTCGTCGTCTGTGCGGGTCAATACAATGTGGTTGCCCTCCATGAGATAATTAATAGCCGTTCCATCGAATATTTCATGCAGTATCTCTGATACCGCCTGTTGTTCGGTGGGTATGCTTACAGTTCGGTTGATGTCTACACTTTTCTTATTGTAAACAAACATATAGTCTGTCTGTGACTCGATATTAGACAAGACTTCCTTTATTTTCAAAGTAGATTGCGGGAGCGTTACTTTCTGATCCTGCGAATAGCTATTGGAACTATAGGCCTGAAAAGTAACGAATAGCAGCAGAAGTAAGGTGACTCTCATTCTTAGTAATATTTGCTTAAGTACTAAACTTTTTGGGCAAAAAATCCCTGTCAAAGAAATATTTCTCATATCTTTGCAATGTGTTAAGTTAATAAATTGATTAAGGTCGATTTTTGACTGTTTCGAATCGGAAAGTATGGGGGTACTTTCCGATTCTTTTTTTTGGAAAATTCTGTTATGTATGCATAGGCAGTTATTTTTTAAGGGTTACAACAAAGGTTTTTTATCGGATTCTGATGGTGTCTTTATTCTCTGTAAACTCATAAGAGAAGGGGTGGTCTTTGCTGATTACCTTCAGGATATGTTCCAGACCGTCCTGATCTCTGAATTTACCCGTACAATGGTAGTCGAGCAAAGCGGGGTTGTCTACCGCTATGGTCACATCGAAGTAGTTTTCCAGCCTGTTGAGGATGCACTGAAACGGGGAGTCGTCGAAGCAATACAGACCTTCTCTCCATTTGAGGAACTCATGAGAAACATGCGTTCCTTTTTTTGCGTGATCCCGGTAATAGCCATAGAATTCATTGGGTTGCAGGCGGGTAATGGCTTTTCTGCTTTCCGGTTGCAGGATATCCACGATCCCCTCTATGAGGGTAGCTTCAAATTCCCGGGTGCCCCGGTAGGCCTGTACGTTGAAACTGGTACCTACCACCTGCACCAGATGCGTCTCCGTATGTACGATGAAAGGTCGCTTGCGGTCGGCGGTCACTTCGAAATAGGCTTCTCCGTCGAGGGTCACATTTCTCTCTTTCTTTCCGAAAGCCTGACTGTATGTCAATGTGGATTTTGCATTGAGCCATACCTGGGTACCGTCTGTCAGGGTGATCTGTGCACGCTGTCCGGCAGGCACGGTGATGGTTTGCATCTGTGGCTCGGGTTGCCACAACTGCTCTTTCAGGAAATAACCTCCCAGCAGGGCGATGGCTGCCACTGCCGCGATCTGCATCCCCCATTTGCGCAGAGGTTGCAGGGAGAAGATATTCTTTCCGTTCTTTTCAATGGCTTGTTCGGGGGTGAAGAGGGCTACATCATAGATCAATCTCTCTTTCCGGAAGCGTTCGGCATTCTCTTCCGACAGGTCGATCCAGTCCAGTATCTTTTTTTCTTCCTCTATGGAAGTTTCTCCTTTGAAGTATTTGGTCAACAGTTCGTGATTCATAGCAGACAGTAATTACATCGTGTTTGGCGGAAGAGGTAAATTTCCCCTTTCGTATATATAACAGGTCACCCTGAGTGAACCCTAATGAAAAAAGTGATTTTTTTTAAAAAAAGATCGACATCAAATAATCTTTGAGCTCCCGGCGGAGAATTTTCAGGGATCGGGTCATGTGAAATTCCACACTTTTGACAGACAGTCCCAGTTGCTCGGCGATCTTTTTATTGGTCAGGTGATGGAAGCGGCTCAGCAGAAATATCTTTTTGCTTTGTTCGGGAAGTTTGGCAAGTGCTTGTTGCAGCAATTCTTTGATCTCCCTGTCGAAGATCGTATCCGGGTCGCACGCCTCGAGCGTTGCTATGCGCAGGTTCAGATCCCGCTGGCGATGAGAGGTAATTTCCTGTGCAGCATGGATTTTTACCTGCTGGTGAGCCAGGTAGTTGAGTGCCTTGTTTTTAATAATGGTGAGGAAAATACTGTGCAGGTTGGATCCCTTGTCCCATCTGTCCCGGTTTTCCCAGAGAGAGACCATCGAATCCATCAGGATATCTTCCGCGTCTGCCTGATTCCTGACGTATGAGTAGGTAAATGTCAGAAAGCGATTTCTGTTTTCCTGAAAGAAAACAGAGAATGAATTCATAGAGATACAAAGGTCGGTTTCAGGCATGTCAGCAGGTTAAAGTAGTTTTGCATTACAAAAATGCAAAAAACTATTCACATACACAACTTCCTGAATGTCAAAAACTACAAATAAAATTATAACATAGGCAGGTGGTTATCTGTTGGTTTATACAGATCGTTCGTTGATCTGTTTGTCGTGTAAGACGCAAATATGCGTTTCTACCATATTATCTTCAGAAGAGAATAAACAAACCCTGTAGAGACGCATATTTGCGTCTTCAGATATTCGCGTCTCTGTATAGTTTCGTTTCTATAATTTGCGTTTCCGGATCGTTGTGTTTCAGAACTCTCCTGGTAAACACAGAGGCCCGTCTATTATAGACGGGCCTCTCTCTGTATAATATATCCGTGGATTAGTTTCTTTCCGGACGTGGAAGCAATACTTTGCGTGAAAGTTTGAACTTACCTGTTTTCGGGTCGATATCGATCAGTTTCACTTCGATCTCATCTCCTTCTTTGATACCAGCCTGTTCTACATTTTCGAGACGCTTCCAGTCAATTTCCGAGATGTGGAGCAATCCGTCTTTTCCGGGCAGGAACTCAACAAATGCACCGTAAGGCATCACCGAGCGTACTTTTCCTTTGTATACTTCACCGATCTCAGGCACAGCCACGATCGCTTTGATCATGCGGGTGGCATCGTCGATCGTCTTCTTGTTGGTACCGGCAATCTCGATACGTCCCACACCGTTGATCTCTTCGATGGTGATCACAGCACCTGTCTCTTCCTGCATACCCTGGATGATCTTTCCACCCGGGCCGATCACAGCTCCGATAAATTCTTTCGGGATGATCATCGCTTCGATACGTGGAGCATGCTCTTTCAGGTCTTCGCGTGGCTCGGCCAGTGTTTCAGTGATCTTACCAAGGATGTGCATACGTCCGGCTTTTGCCTGGTTCAGTGCTTTTTCGAGGATCTCGAACGACAGACCGTCTACTTTGATGTCCATCTGAGTAGCCGTGATACCGTTTTCGGTCCCTGTCACCTTGAAGTCCATATCCCCGAGGTGATCTTCATCGCCCAGAATGTCCGACAATACGGCGTATTTTTCTTCTCCTGCATTCTTGATCAGTCCCATAGCGATACCCGATACTGGTTTTTTGATCGTCACACCGGCATCCATCAGCGCCAGTGTACCGGCACATACGGTAGCCATGGAAGAAGAACCGTTGGATTCTAGAATGTCCGAAACCACACGGATCACGTACGGATACCCTTCCGGGATCATACGCTTCAATGCGCGGTGCGCCAGGTTTCCGTGTCCGATCTCCCGACGGCCTACACCACGTTGCGGGCGGGCTTCACCGGTAGAGAAAGGAGGGAAATTATAATGAAGCAGGAAACGCTCTTTTCCGTGTACCAGTACATCGTCGATGATCTTTTCGTCCAGCTTGGTACCCAAAGTCACAGAAGTCAGCGACTGAGTTTCGCCGCGAGTGAATACGGCCGAACCGTGAGGTCCCGGCAGGTAATCCACTTCTGCCCAGATCGGGCGGATCTCGTCGGTCTTACGTCCGTCGAGACGCTTGCCTTCGTCGAGAATGCTACGACGCATCGCATCTTTCTCTACATCGTGGTAGTAACGGTTGATCAGTGCACCCTTTTCTGCCAGTTCTTCTTCTGTAAACTGTGCTCTGAACTCGTCGCGGATCGCCTGGAAGGCATCGTGACGTTCGTGCTTGTTGGCATTGCCCGAGCTGGCCACGGCATATACTTTGTCATAGCAGGCTTCGTGTACCCGTTTGCGCAGGTCTTCGTCATTCACCTCGTGTTCATATTCACGTTTCACAGTTTTGCCAACCGCTTCGGTCAGTTCCATCTGCACTTTGCAATGTACTTTGATCGCTTCGTGAGCCACTTTCATGGCTTCGAGCAGTTCGGCTTCCGATACTTCGCTCATTTCGCCTTCTACCATCATGATGTTTTCGTAAGTAGCACCTACCATGATGTCCATATCCGCTTTTGCAAGCTGGTCGAAAGTGGGGTTGATAATAAATTTGCCATCTACGCGACCCACACGTACTTCCGAGATAGGTCCGTTGAAAGGTATGTCAGATACCGCCAGGGCAGCCGATGCAGCCAGTCCGGCCAGTGCGTCGGGCATATCCACTCCGTCGGCGGAATAAAGTATGATGTTTACAAAAACTTCAGCGTGGTAGTTGTCAGGAAACAGAGGACGAAGAACGCGGTCTACCAGACGGCAGGTCAGGATCTCATAATCCGAGGTACGTCCTTCTCTGCGGGTAAATCCTCCGGGAAAACGTCCGAACGATGCAAATTTCTCTTTGTACTCTACCTGTAAGGGCATAAAATCTGTTCCGGGAACTGCATCTTTTGCGGCACAAACAGTGGCAAGCATCATGGTGTTGCCCATGCGTAGCATGACAGAGCCATCGGCCTGTTTCGCCAGCTTTCCCGTTTCGAGCGTGATGGTTCTGCCATCTCCCAGCTCGATTGTCTTAACAATGGGGTTGATCATAAAAATTGTTTTATCTATTTTTTCTTTCAAAATTCGGACAAAGATACATATTTATCAGTATTAAATTTGTGACAGTGAGGTGAAAAGTTGGAAGAAGCCTGTGTTTTTATGCTTTTTATAGGTAAGATGGGTGTAAAAAACTGTTTTGATTTTACACAATCTTTATTTTTTTAGCTTTGCCTGCCATTGGATTGTTCTTTCTTCTATCTTCTTTTTGTTTATTTCTTCTCTTTTCCTCTCCTCTGCTGATCTGAGACGCAAAGTACCAGCGTCTCTACAAGTGGATGATTTCAAAAGAAAGCACACAATCAGTAGAGACGCTGGTACTTTGCGTCTCAGATAACAGATAAAGAAGGAGGCAAAATGAAAACAGCATCTAAAATGCTTTGACTAAACCCGAAAAGACGTATATTTGCATTTCAAAATAACATACGATATATGAAAAAGATCCTGTTCCTGGCAGTAGCGACTCTGATTGTCGGAGCCTGCCAGAGCGATAAAAAATTCGAGGTCAAAGGCGAAGTGACCGGTGCGGAGGGAAAGATGCTTTATTTCGAAGCTGCGCAGATCGATGGCACGGTGGCTCTCGACTCCGTCAAGCTCAAAAGCAACGGTATGTATAAGTTCGCCGGCAAGCGTCCCGAATCACCCGAGTTTTACCGCCTGCGTGTGGAGAATAAAGTGATCAATTTCTCGGTGGATTCGACTGAAACTGTAACTATAAGGGCTCCTTACGAAGGGTTTGCCACAGAGTACAGTGTAGAGGGTTCGCTCAACAGCGAGCGCATCAGAGAGTTGGTACTCAAACAGGCTCGCCTGCAACAGGATGTCAACAACCTGATCGCTGCCGGGCAGGCACGCCGCATCACCAACGAAGTATTTGAAGACAGTCTCAGTACACTGATGAATGCCTATAAAGACGATGTAAAGCGTCAGTATATATTTGTCAACCCCAATTCGGCTTCGGCCTATTTTGCACTCTTTCAGAAGGTCAACAACTACATGATCTTCGATCCGCTCAACAGCAAGGAAGACAACAAATGTTTTGCCGCGGTGGCCACCAGCCTCAACAACTACTATCCGCATGCCCTTCGTTCGAAGAACCTCTACAACATTGTGATCAAAGGAATGAAGAATACGCGTCCGGCACAGGAAAGGGTGGTGGAACTGCAGGAAGATCAGGTATCCGAAGTGGGAGTGATCGATATCGCTTTGCGTGACTTGCGTGGCGATGTGCGCCGACTCACCGAATTGAAAGGCAAGGTGGTGCTGCTCGACTTCACTGTCTATCAGAGTACTGTGTCTATTCCGCACAACTTTACCTTGCGTGAGATGTACGACAAGTATGCCGAACGTGGATTTGAGATCTACCAGGTGGCTCTCGATGCCGATGAGCATTTCTGGAAGACCACTGCAGGCAATCTGCCCTGGATCTGCGTACGGGATGGCAACGGTATTTATTCCACCAATGTGGCTGTTTATGGTGTGCAGGATCTGCCTACCTATTTCCTTATCAACCGGGCCAACGAACTCAGCGGTCGCTCCGAGAATATAGAGGATCTGGACAAGGCCATTCGCGCGCTTTTGTAAAGAGAGAATCTGTAAGTCCCGATCCCGGCGTAGGTGCTTTCAGAAGGAAAACCCCGAAGCGGGCAATCGTTAAAGAAAGGTATAATATGTTACAAAGCATCGGGGAGGGGCTTGCCCGGTAACAATTAAAACCTTATCTTTGCCAAAGAATTAAATGAAAGAGGGTTCCAGCATGACTCATGTTGGAATTCTTTTTTGTTTTATATGACTATGAAATAAGAAAAAGACGATTAAATTTTAACTAATAAAGGAGGAAACACATCATGGCTTATATGTCAGAAGACGGTTACAAGAAGCTCATGGCCGAGCTGAAAGAACTGGAAACGGTAGACCGCCCGGAGATCTCACGTCAGATCGCCGAAGCAAGAGACAAGGGAGACTTGTCTGAAAATGCAGAATACGATGCCGCCAAAGAGGCGCAGGGTATGCTGGAAATGAAGATCAACAGACTCAAAACGATCATTGCCGATGCCAAGATCATCGACGAGTCGAAATTGCAGACCGAGTCTGTCCAGATCCTGAATAAGGTGGAGTTGAAGAACGTTAAAAACGGAATGAAAATGGTCTATACCATCGTGTCCGAGAGCGAAGCCAACCTCAAGGAGGGCAAGATCTCCGTCAACACTCCCATTGCACGCGGCCTGCTCGGTAAAAAGGTCGGCGATGTCGCAGAGATCCAGGTGCCACAGGGCAACATTACTCTCGAAGTAACAGGGATTTCCGTATGATAGATGAAAGGTTGATGACGCACATATATATGTCTTCAACCTTTTTTTATGAAGTCACTCTTTTTGTTTCACCTCACTCATACATCCTATATGGCAACCATTTTCAGTAAGATCATCGCAGGCGAGATACCCTCTTACAAGATCGCCGAAAACGACCGCTTCTATGCCTTTCTGGATATCCATCCTCTCACCAAAGGACATACGTTGGTAGTACCCAAACAGGAAGTGGATTATATTTTCGATCTGGACGATGCCGATCTGGGAGATATGCACATCTTCGCCAAACAGGTAGCCCGTGCCATCGAAGCAGCTATTCCCTGCAAACGAATCGGAGTAGCCGTGATAGGTCTCGAAGTACCCCATGCGCACATCCACCTGATCCCTATTCAAGGCGAGTCGGATATGCTCTTCTCCAATCCCAAGCTCAAACTTACTTTCGAAGAGTTCGGACAGATCGCTCAGGCCATTCGCGATCATTTCTAAGTCTATACATTACAGTTTTCCTCCTTATCCATATACCAGGGGATGTCTGATGAAGACGTCTCCTGTTTTTTTATATGGACTGTCTTCTTTTTTACAGCGCCTGTAGGACCAGTCTTCATCAGGCCTTGTTATTCCTGCTGTCGGGAGCGCTTCCCCGCCCCTGAAGGCCGTAGGGCATAGCCGTCAGGCTAAGGGGTACCAGCCCCGTAGGCAAGTGGTTACCAGCCCTGTAGGGGTTATCTGTTTGTAGCCCCGTGCGGAAGCGCGGGGTTAAAATAACGCAAATAAACTGCGCCCCATCGGGGTGCTATGTCCCGGATATTTTCTATCTTTGGCACATCACCTAAATCGAATATACTATGGCAAATACCTATAGCCAGATCTACATTCAACTCGTCTTTGCGGTAAAAAACCGCGGATCCTTTATACAGGAATCATTTCGTGAAGATATACAGAAATACATGTATGGTATTGTCGCCAATCGAGGTTGTCGTTTATATGCGATCTATGCCAATCCCGACCATGTCCATCTATTGATTGGTCTGCATCCGGGTGCTTCCATATCCGACCTTGTCAGGGATATAAAGTCTAATACTTCCAAATACATCAATGAGAAAAATTATATACCTTGTCATTTTCAATGGCAGGATGGATATGGTGCTTTTTCTTATTCAGCTTCTCAATTAGATAATGTGGTCGCATATATTTTAAACCAACCCCTACACCACAGGAAGCGTAGTTTCAGGGAGGAATATATCGATTTTCTTCAGAAATTCAAGGTGGATTATGAGGATAAATATCTATTTGACTGGGATTTGTGACATAGCACCCCTACGGGGCGCATCCGTTTTACCTGCATGAATTCCCCGCGCTTCCGCACGGGGCTACACACAGGTAACCCCTACGGGGCTGGTAAAGACAGATAGCTACAACTTTGCAACTTATACGATCGTATAGTAAGCCAATAAACCTTAGGCTACCATATATCCCGTATAATGGAAATGGATTTAATATCTGGTTTTTTCCAAGAAGAAATTTACTCTTTCTTTTTCCGTTCTCTGGGGCCGGGATCTGTCATTTGTTTGAAAGAGAGCCCTCGCATTTTGTATAGAAACTTTTTATCTGTCCGGAAACAGATCCGTTTGAATTTTACTTTGTCGGTCCTGCATACTTTGGGAGATTCAAAACCTTCGCTGGTGATAGCCGGGTAGAAGGTGCCCAGTCCACGTATCGTCACTGTACGTCCGTTTTTCAGGAAATGCGCGATCGCAGCCGGAAGCTGCTCGAGGGTAGAGAGTACATCGCCTGCTGTGAGCGAACTGCGTTCCTGGAGGTATTCACCTATCTCCTGTTCATTGACACCCTCTTTCTGGGGAGCATAAGCGGTGGCATAATAGAGGGTTTTTTCTTCTGTTCCGCTCTTATCCACCTTCTTTCTCATTACATAGTTAATGCTCATACGTTAAATGTCTTGTGTTATACAAAGAGTTTACTTGTCTTCTCCATGCAAAGGACCTGTCCTTTACTTCTGGAGACCCGGATCTCCACCTATGGGAGACCCGGATGTCCAGGGGGTGGAGACCCGGGTCTCCAAAAGTAGAATACATGTCCAAGATAAGCAAAGGACAGGAGATAAACAATTATTTTACCTGTATTCTGCTGAAAGAGAACCTGTACCCTCTTTCTGCGCCTTTGGAGAGGGGTACGAAAAATCCCTTTTATCCTTTTTTCGGCAAAAGTACCGGAGGCAGCATAAAAGGGATTCAATGAAAGTGGATGTTCACCCGACGGCAGGCGTGCCCCGGAAAAGATCAGATATACTCTTCGCCCATTTTGATCTGGGCATCGTTTACGTATTTACGGATGGCGTGTTCTTCGTCCTTCTTGCAGATCAGCAATACATTGTTGGACTCTGCGATCAGATAACCCTCCAGCCCGTCTATCACAGCCAGTTTGTCCGGAGGCAGCACCACGATGTTGTCTTTCGTATCGTACATGATCGACTGGCATTGTAGGCTCACGTTGCCCTTCTCGTCTTTGTCAGACAGGTCGTAGAGCGATCCCCACGTTCCCAGATCCGACCATCCAAAGTCGCCCAGTGTCACATATACATTGTCTGCCTTCTCCATGATGCCGATGTCTATCGATACATTGGGGCAGGTGGGGAAGTGTTCGTCGATAAATGCTTTTTCCTGCGGAGTGCCGTAGAGGTCCCGTCCCGGTGCCAGCTTGTCTGCCACCTCGGGCAACAGTTTGTCTACCGCGTGGAGGATGCTATTCACGTTCCACAAAAACAGTCCGGAGTTCCAGTAAAACTCTCCACTCTCTACAAACACCTTAGCCAACTCCAGTTCCGGCTTCTCGGTGAAGGTTTTTACTTTATAGAAGTTTTCCTGCTCCTGGCCATCTATCTGTATATAGCCATATCCTGTCTCCGGACGATTGGGAGTGATTCCCAGTGTCAGCAGTTTGCCCGAATGGCGTACGAAGTCCAGCCCTTTGGAGATGGCTTCGAGAAACTCGCTCTCTTTCAGGATCAGGTGATCCGAAGGAGCCACTACGATATTTGCATCCGGATTGAGTGCGCGGATGTGATAGGATGCCCATGCAATGCAGGGAGCCGTATTTCTACGTGTGGGCTCCAGCAATATCTGACTGTCGGAAAGTTCCGGAAGCTGTTCGCGTACCAGATCGGCATAGATGTCATTGGTGACAATCAGTATATTTTCTTTGGGAATTACCTTGCTGAAGCGGTCATACGTCTGTTGCAACAGCGAGCGTCCTGTACCGAAGAAATCGAGGAATTGTTTGGGTAAAGATTTGCGGCTGAATGGCCAGAACCGACTACCGATGCCGCCTCCCATGATCACGCAATAACTATTCTTATCTGTTACCATGCTACTGTAATTAAAGTTTTTGCTAATGTAAGGATTATATCTATAATTTCCGAGTGGATTAAAGATTGTTTTCAACATTTTTGTTCCTTTTGGATAGCCGGGAGGGCAGGTAACTGAGCGGTTTTTTGTGTGAGACTTTTCCTTTTCTGTTTTGCCTGAAGAGTCGGAGCCTGTTCAGGTTTTGCTCGTTTTTTTATTGAGATGCAAATATGCGTCTCTACATTCTTTGTTTGTTATCTTTTGAAAGGGAAAATCGTATGCCTGTAGAGACGCATATTTGCGTCTAAAAAGAAATAGAGCAAAAAGAAGACTGATGAAAGAGCAAACTTATAGTCAGTGAAGCTAAAAACACCTATGAATACTGGTGAAGGTATAGATACTACGTTACAGAAAACTGCCTGGAAGAAGAACTGAAAAAGATATCATTCATTTTTCTTCCTTTACACTTGTCGGTTTCGAAAAAAGCCGTATATTTGCATCCGCAATGCCCAGATGGCGGAATCGGTAGACGCGCTGGTCTCAAACACCAGTGGATTCACTTCCATCCCGGTTCGACCCCGGGTCTGGGTACTAAGAAACCCCTGATTTTCTGTTAGAAATCAGGGGTTCTATTTTGTATAAGTAATGATATGTAGATAATTTATAGTATCGGAATTATAAAGCGTCGATATAAAATTTCAACTCATAGACCCCTCTCAAAGGAATCAGCATCCCTGTTGACCAAAGTTTTTCAATATAAAATTCATCTGCATATAATATTAAAGAGTCACTATCTGCTATAATAGCACCTTTCTTATTTAAGACAACTCCTTTTAAAATAATATTACGTGATATGGTTTTTCCTTCAATAGGAGTTATTTCACAACCGAAATCTATACTTCCTTCGTTCTCACCGCTGAATTGTTCAATTTGATAACCTACTTTATCTATTTTTATACCGTAGTATTCCGCCAATTCTTCGTTCCAAGTCACTTTAAGTTTTTTATTGACATATCTACCCATGAGATTTATATTTTTAATTTGTTATACCACTAAGAATACAAATATAGAAAAATATATTTTATGATTATTTCTATGGTAAATATTATGGATTGAGAACCCACTTTCTTCATTCATAGATAAGGTTCTACTTTACAATAAATTGGATCAAGAACAGAAAGATTGCAAGTATATAAAAAATAAACTAAAAATATAATTGTAGATTTAGATATAAAATTAAGAAATAATCTTTACCTATATGATAGATGTTATTCTATTTCATTTTAAAAGAAAAAATGTATAGTT
>DALZBD010000062.1:0-12207 GCA_031977515.1 Bacteroides sp.
ATAGAGATTTTATTTGGTAGAATATAATCTTTTTCTATAATTCGTATAGTTAGATCTCGCCTAATAGCCCAGCTTATTCCGCATCGGTGGAGAAAATACACAGCGTGGATCCGGAAAATCCCAACACTCCCTGCCGTAGGCCTTGATTATGTCGCTCCAACACCGGTTGCGTTGCCGGAAGCAGGAGTCGAACAGCAGACATTCTTTACATTGGCTTTTTTGCTGAATATCTTCCCGGGAAAGATGGGCCAGCCGGGTAGCCTGCGGAGAGTTCCAGACTTCGGAGAGGCCAGACTGTGTGACATCTCCGATGATAAACCGCGTATTCCAGTAGAGTTGCTCACAAATAGTTACTTTGCCATCCGGCAATACAAACATATGCGTATTCAAAGCCGAACAGGCCGCTCCCTGAAAATGCGCACTACCGTTCATATCCAGATGGAATTTCTTATCTATCAGATCCCTGTTGAGAAGGATAGGAAAGGGAGACTCCGGACGAATAAACTCTTCTATATAGTCGAATACGGAGATGATCTCTTCCCGGGTTGCCTTCAGCCGGGAAAACTCCTCATAATCGGCCGTAATGGAGTTGCTTACCGGATTGATCCTCCAATCTGTCAGATGCTCCAGGGTACATAGGAACTCAAACAAACCGGTGAGAGTGTGTCGGTTGCAGTTGTGCATCGTAAGTACGGAGGAAACCTGATAGGGAAGGCCGCTCTGGTCGAGCATGCGGATACTCCGTAACATTTCCTCCCGGTAAGACGCTTTCACTTTCAATGTACGGCACAGGATCTCTTTGTCACAGGCATCCAGTGACACCTGGATCACGTTGCGGTATCCGGTCTCCTGCAACCGTCGCAGCTGATCTGCAGTCAACGGCATTTTGGTAGATAAAAATTCCGGCGACATATCGTGGCGAACCAATTCTTTCAGGATAATGTCCCAATCAGGGTGCATAAACACCTCACCCCCCATCAGGTTGATCTGCTTCACCTGCAGGCTGGCAGCTTCGCCGATCAGCTCCAGTATCCTGGGTGTAGACAACCGCTCGCTGACACGGGTAGAAGTATCCGCATAGCAATAGGTACATTGCGTCAGACACCGGTTGGTGAGCATAAAGGTCAGCAGCAACGGCCCCGAATACAACCGACCGGAGGTCAGATCCAGTTTACCACACAAAAAGGTATCGGGTGGGAGTTGCCGGAACGGGAAAGGCTCCTGGGCCTCTTCCCGTTCGACAAGTACATGTGAAGGAAAAGAGATCGTATGCTCTTTCCATTTTGTATACACCCTTTCGCTGTTGCAGATGTAAGAGGATATAGCCTTTTCCATATAGGCTATATCCCGGTGAAAATAGTCGGCAAGCAACCGTAGATTTTCACTATAACTCCGGTTGTAGGTAAAGAAACTCAGCATAATCGCCTGAATGGGATGAATAAAAGTATATCCATCACTGATCTTCTTTCCAAAAGGACGGTCTTTGGAAAAGAGCACGATCCGGTACATATCGTTTCTGAGACGATAAGAAGGATTTAGAATGTATGTCTTATTGGTGTTGTTCATCTTTAGATTCTTTAACGCTCCCGGGGGTAAGTCCTCCTACATAGCAACCTAATCCGCAATAGGAGGTTTTGTCATCCACGTTCTGGCCACCTTGTACATGGATCAAATCGTCCAGTTCCAACTGTTCATCTTCCACATTCATACCCTCATTAAAAATCTCTCTATCAGCCATTTTTTTTTCTTGTTCTTTCATTTTTTCTGTTTTTTAGAGTAAATAATTTATTTAATAGAAAGTCATTATACGTTTGGTAAATACCGCGTTTCATACTCCTTACTTTTGCGCAAGCAGCTGATAAACAGGGGCGAATATCCGGTCAAGGATACTCCTGCTCGACGTGATGATCTCAGCCTGCCCGGAGAGTCCCACTTCGTAGCTTATTTGTTTACGGGCCGTCGTCACCAGTTCGGAAGGCAAAGCGACCTCCACAGCATATGTCTTATTAGAAGGTACATAGGATACGGAAGCGACCTCACCCACGAGGTATCCGTAGGTATGCGTGGGATACTGAGCCAGTTCGATGTTCACTTTATTGCCCGGAGATATCTCTGCCACCTCATTTTGCGACAACCGGATGTGCCCCACAGGATGTCCCTGCCTGCCGGCCATCACCGAACAGATGGTATCGCCTTCACTCACGGATTTGCTCATGCTCCAGCTCTTGCCCCAGATCACTGTGCCATCGCTGCCGGCCTTGATGAGGTATCGGGAGTCCCACAGGCGAAGGCTGTTGACCATGTTTTCGTAGGCCAGTTCCAGCATCCGGCGGTTTTTGGCTGTTTCCATTTTATGGTTCATTTCCAGTTCGAAAAGTTCACGTCTGACTTTCAGTCTGGAAAGTTCATCCGCCTGTTGGCTCTCTTCGAGTATCTTCAGTTCTTCATCCAGGTATTTTTTCTTTTGTGGATAGAGGTCAAACTCCTGATAGATCATGCAGGTGCGTACGGCCTGCGTAAACTGTTCGTAAGCCCCTGCCATCTCACCCATGATCAGATCGAAAGGATAATACCGCAATCCCGAAGGGTCACCTGTCCGATAGTATTCCTCTACATCAGTCAATACATTACAGAACTTTTTCACATCTTTCAGTGAAGCCGTATTTTTCAATATGCCTAATGTATCTCCCGCTTTTACATGCGACCCGTTCTCTACAAAAAACTGATCCACTCCACCGGATGCATTGATTGTAATCCATTCTACATTCGTCATATCATCGATCGAAATAGGCTGCCGGACAATATCCGGATATTTGAACAGGGCACAACCCAGGATCAGCAAAGCAATTAACCCGTAGACGATATAGCTTCCCGTATGGATCAGCCAATGAGGCGGATCGCCCAGCATGTCGTTGTTTTCACGGGTATAAAGTTCTACCTGATTTACTTTATCCGGATCGGGTTTGTATATTTCTTCCATTGTATGTTACTTGATTAATCGTTCAACTCCAACTGATTTTTCACCAGGTTGTAATAATCTCCCTGCAGCGCAATCAACTCTTCATGGGTACCCTTCTCCAGAATATTACCCTCTTTGAGCACGACAATCGTATCCGCATTTCTGACCGTACTCAGGCGGTGTGCCACGATCACCACGGTCTTGTCTGTAAAGAAACGGTCCAGATTGCTCTGGATCACCTTTTCATTGTCTGTATCCAGTGCATTCGTTGCTTCGTCAAAAAAGAGATAATCCGGATTACGGTAGATGGCACGTGCAATCAGCAGTCGTTGTTTCTGTCCCTGGCTCAACCCCTGTCCGGTGCTCCCGATACGGGTATTGTACTTCAGTGGCAAGGATTCAATATAGCTTCTGATATTTGCCATATCCGCGGCATAGACCAATCGCTCTTTATCCACGATATCACTGTCCGGAGCAATGTTGTTTGCGATGGTATCGCTGAATATAAACCCTTCCTGCATCACCACGCCACAATGTTTGCGCCACTCCCTGAAACTGATCTTGTCCAGCGGGCGTTTTCCGATATAGATGGTTCCCGAAGTAGGAGGATAGAATCCCAGCATCAGTTTGAGCAGTGTGGTCTTTCCACTTCCGCTGAGTCCCACGATCGCTGTCGTCTTGCCGGCTGGAATGTCCAGACTCAGCCCCTGGATCACCTTTTTGGACTTTTCCGAACCGTAGGTAAAGACAATATTCTGCAGGCTGATAGCCTCTTTTCCCGACACACCACCTGTCTGTTCCTGATCGTTTGTCTCTTCGTCCGGGTTGCCATGGATCTCTCCCAGACGTTCCAGGCTCAACCGGGCGTCCTGCGACTGTTGCATGAAGACAACCACCTGCTGGACAGGCCCCTGCATCTGTCCGATGATGTACTGGATAGACAGCATGATGCCCAGGGTAATCTCTCCGCTCAATACGGCCGTAGCCGAGAGTACGGTGATCAGGATATTTTTCACCTCGTTAATGAGTACAGCGCCTACCTGTTGCCACTGTTCGAGGTTGAGAGAACGAATGCTGATGTGAAAGAGGGAAGCCTGTATATTTTCCCATTCCCACCGCTTTTGCTGCTCACATCCGAGTAGTTTGATGTCTTGCATGCCGTAGATCAGCTGCATCAGGTTGTTTTGATTGACAGACATCTGTTCAAAGTTCTTTTTATTGAGATCGGCCCGTTTGCGCATGAACAGTTTGACCCATCCGATATACAGCAGGCTGAAAAACAAAAATATCAGAAAGATTTGAAGGTTGTATATAGCCAGTACGAGTCCCAGGACCACGACAGTAACCGCAGAGAAGAGAATATTCAATACGGATTGTGTCAGAAAACGTTCTATCTCGCTGTGGTCCTCTATCCTGCGAATGAGATCGCCCGCCAGTTTGCTGTCAAAAAATCGCATGGGCAGGCGCATCAGCTTGGCCAGGAAGTCCGAGATCAGCGAAACATTGATACGGGTACTGATATGCAACAAGATGGTGCGGCGGATCACCTCGATCAGTGTGCGGCTGAAGATCAGCATCAGCTGTGCGATGAGGATCAGTTGGATAAAATTGAGGTTTCTCTGTCCGATCCCCTGGTCCACGATCGTCTGTGTCAGGAAAGGAAAGACAAGTTGCAGAAGGCTTCCTCCCAACAGTCCGAGTATCAACTGTATTATCATCTTCTTGTAGGGACGGGCGTATCTGAACAGATACCAGAGTGAAAGCCGTTCGTACTTAATAGACTCGGTTTCGTAAAATTCAGGAGTGACGTCGAGCAGCATGGCAATCCCTTTTTCTACTCCTCCCTGGGAAGTACTGACCCAACAAGTCCTGAATTCACTTTCTTCGTACTTGAGAAGTCCGTAGGCCGGATCGGCAATATAGAACCAGGTCTTGTTTTTCTTCTTTTCTATCTTGTAGAGCACCACAAAATGGATCTGGTTCCAATGCAGGATACAGGGCAATTTGGACTGCTGTTTGAGCTTGTCCAGGGAGGTGCGTATGACCGTCGCTCTCAGGCCGATGGAACTGGCAGCTTCACTGATACCCAGCATATTCACACCCGTGCGTTGTATATAGGACCGTTCGCGCAATTGCTGCACAGAGAACTTCTTCCCATAATGTCTGGCTATCATACGCAGGCACGTAGGCCCGCAGTCCATGCCGTCCAATTGTTTGTAGAATTTAAATTTCATTTGTTATTTTGTCGTAATCAATGTGATCAGGCGATTTATTACCTGTTGCAGGTTCTTGTTTTCATGATCAAACAACTGCCGGAGGTGTTGCGATTTCTGTTTAAATCGTATACGGTTGCTGAGTATCTCTGCGATCTGCCTTTCAAACATACGGGGAGTAGTCCGGCGAATCTCTCCATACAGACCCAATCCCGCATGGACAGAGCGCCTGGCATTTGCCTGATGTTCGGCATGCCGGCTGTCGGGATAGGTAAGTGAGGGCAACCCGGCGTATATTCCTTCTATCAGAGAGTTCAGATCACCAGATGTCAGTGCCACGTCACACAGAGGCAATAAAGCCGGCAGATCCAGCAATCGGTAGATCGACATATTGTCCGGGATGGGGAACAGATCTTTGACACTCTCCGGATCGTGTACCAGCAATACAAGTTGATAGTGTTTGTTGGCTATGCAACATTTCTTAACCACTTCATAAAGCCTGTGAATATCTGCAGATCTGCCTGTCTCCTCCAGTAGTCCCACAATCAGCACCCGGGAGGGTTCTTCCCTGAGTGCAGGAATACTTGCAAGCAGGTGTTCCATACGCGCAGAGGAGAGCGGAAAGGAACTCTCTGAAGGAGGCAGACTGATGACGGGCCTGTCTGCCGTGAAGGTGTCTTCTCCCAGTTGCGGGGTCAGATAGACAAAACGAACCTGTCTTTTCCTATAGAAACCGGCTTTGGTTCGTAGTTGGATATCCAACAGAACCAGATCGGGAGTAAATACCTGCAGATCATCCGGATAGAAGATGCGACCTATTCCTTTTCCAAGTAGCCCGGAGGTAAAAACCGAATCGGAGGAGTCGGTGTAATACACCTCATGTCCTTTGTCGCTCAGTAAGATGGCAAGCTCAAGGGTGATCCGTACATGGCCGGTCTCGGGTAATATGTCGAAAAGGAAGGTATACATAGCCGTTCCGTTCAGGCTTTTTCCGTGTGTATTTTCTCTTTGCAGCTCAGGCAACGGATATTGCCCAGTACCGAGCACAGATCTTTTCCGTCGTAATAATAGGTCTCACTGTAGGAGTTGTATTCAATATCCAGCATCAACTCGTTACGCATATAGGACAGGTATTCGAAGAGTGCAGATCGACACAGATCTACCCGCTCTGCAAATCGCTCGGGACTCCCGGTACATTTGCGTTGGATCAGAGAATCCATATACAGGATCTTTTTCAAGTCGATATATTTCATAAAAACAGAGTTTATGTAGTTTAAAAGTCACTTAGGGTTTCATACCGGGCAAACTCTCCATACAGGTAATCTCCCCACGCGGTAGTCAGTTCAAGGGTATATATACCTTCCGGAAGCATATCAATAGGAATAAGGATGTAAGCGGTCTCTGCTGCGGAAATTTGCTGCTGTATGACCGCAGTTCCGTAAGAATCTGTAATACGGATAGCAATGTCTCTGTTGGGAGATTGATTCAGAATGATCAAGGTACCTCCATCCGTATAGGCGGAAATAGGGAGGGTGGGAGACAGACTGCGTTTTATGATTTTCCATTCTCCATTTAGAATCAATTCCTGTACGGATTCTACATGTAAAACACTTTTTGATTCCAGGCATAATACAGATTGACAGCATATCCCTAATATACAAAATAAGGTAATGCGTATCCACCAGTTCTTCATACATTTTTCTTGTTTCATAGGGTTGATAATATTAGTTTTTGATCTACACAAAAATAACTTCGGAATTCCGGAAAAGGATAGACTGGAGAGGTACAGCTTATGGACAAATAAAAAAGGTAATAAGCTGTTTATTGGCTTATTACCTTTTTTGTTTTTTAGTTTTAATGGACAATTTATTCCTTTAATATTCCCAGAGCCACAGATCGAGTGTTTGTTCCTGTTCAAAAGGATTACCCAGCTTTTGAATGATACGCTCTTTGAGCCGGAGTTTGCGTTTGGAAACAGAGGTAGGAGAGATACCCAATAATACAGCCATCTCCGGAATGCCAAGCCTAAGCTTGACCAGGCAACAGATCTGCATGTCCGTTTCAGTCAGACTGTCTATGTCTTTGCTGATCCGTTTGGTAAAATCCTCGTATAGCCAGTCGATCGTCTCTTTCACCTCTTCCCAACGAACCACATCCAGGTACTTAGGAGAGGTTTTCAACTCGTGTAGAATTTTCGTTTTCTTTATCAATTGACTGCAAAGAAACTTTTCACGCTCCTGCAGATACAGATTTTTCTCGGACAACCGTTGCAAAGCCTTGAGTTCCTTAGACTTTTCCTGTAGCGAAGCAGAATACACGGATATATTTTCCTGTAACTTCTGATTCTCTCTCTGCAAATGTTCATTCTGATTCTGTATTTCATCAATAGCCTGTTGTTGATCCTCAAACATTTCCTGTATCTCCTGACTTTGCTCCATCTCCTGTGCCAACTCCTGTATACGACTTTTGTTGCGGCTGATCAGGGATTCATTCTCATGGATCTTAAGCGTATACAAGCGGATCTGCTCTTCATTTTTCTGGATAGTACGCTCTTTCCGGAGCAGTTTGCGCTGATATACATAGATCAGAACAGCAATAATAGAAAGTAAGAAGATAGTTCCCACAAGGGCATTGCGCATAGTCCTGGCTTTCTCTATCTTCAGTTGGTTGGTCTCATTAATCAGTTTTTCCTGATTGTATTTCTCTTGCATCTCAATCAGAGTACTACTACGATCTACTTTCTGGATGGAATCTGCGTAAAATCTATATTGATCACCATAATCCATGGCTTTTTCATAATCTTTCTTTTCTTTAGCAAGAGAATATAGAGCCCGATAAGCAGAATGTTTGGTATAAATGTTTGCTGTTTCTAAAGCTTGTGTCAGATAATAATAAGCAGAATCATGTTGACCCATACGATAATAAATATTACCTATACCTAAATAATCCTGCTCTGTAGGAAGATTTTCTTTTTTACTTATATATAAAGCCTCATAATCATATTGAAGTGCTAATTCATAATTGCCGCTTTCACGATAAACTACAGCAAGTTCTCCCAATGTAGCACTGATAGTATGTGGGTCCATAGAAAGTTTTGCTACTTCAATTGCTTTTTCATAATAAGGAACAGACTCCTCAAACGTTGTTGTTAATAAATAAATACGTGCTATATGTAACAGTGAACTGGCTATATAAATTTTATTTTCAGATAATTCAGCATACTCCAAAGCTTTTTGAAAAGAATCTTCTGCATAATTATACAAGATACTGTATACATAAATAACCCCTATTTCCAAATGAATCAAATGCGCCAATTGATAATCTTTTGTTTTCTCCACTTCTTCAGCTGCTTTCAGAAAATAAGGTAAGGCTTTATCTGCTTCCCGCCATTCTCCATACAATGCTCCTTTCAAATACAAGGCCAGTGCTTTTCTCTGAGGATCATCCTGCCGGATAAAATACTCATATGCTACATTAATCAGCGAATCTGAATGTTGAGTGACATAATTCTTGTATCGGGCCTGCGTCAGAAACAGGCACCAGGTAGCATATTGAAACTGCTCGGAGGGAGTAGGAGCTACCATCTCCTCCAATATCCTTAATGCGCTGTCCGGATGTGCATACATAATGGATTCGGCCAGACTTAATTCCTGAATTAAAGGTTGTTGATTTCCTTTGGTGCAGGATAATAAGACTCCGGATATAAATAGAATAATTGCCGTGTAACGTAAATATATCAATTTCATAGCCCCCTTACATTTATTTCAAAGGGCAAATATAGAAATATCTTCATACATTTAAAACTATAATATGAAAATTTATTCTGTTATACAGTAGATTAGATAAATAACAAGATAAAATTCTGATTCTTTTTTTTTGAAAATCAGATATTAAAATATTTTCTTTTTTTACATACTACCTGTTAATCTGACAGTTATGTTTATCAATATTCCCAGAACCACAGATCGAGTTTTTGTTCCTGGTCAAAAGGATTATCCCAGCTTTTGAAGGGGGAGTCTGCGTCTGGAAACAGAGGGATGAGAGATACTCAATGTACCTGAAATGATATACCCCAGACCACTTATATGTTTCTGACAAGAAAAGGGGATAGATAAGTTTTTACTTCCGGGAAAATCTACGAAAATTCAGGTTTCGTATACTGAAATCCCATATTGGTATACAAATCTACGCACACCTTATCCTGTGCGGTATCTTTGTTTCAGAAATCAAAAAATAAATCATTAAAAAAATTACGATCATGAACAAAAGAGAAGTAATAGCCAAAGTAGCACTCGAATCGAGGGTCCGGGAGGAAATCTGTGTACATGTAATAGATACACTTGAAGAAGTATTGACTCAGGAGATCAACCGCCCTGGAGGATGGAGAAAAATATTTGATACAGTATATAATCTGATGACGCGTATGCGTGATAGCAGAAACAAAAGCAACAACGAATAAAGAACTCCCCGGAAATAAAAACCCATAAAGAATCCATTTTAGTATGAAACATTTGCTTTACACATATATTTTCCTTTTTTCTCTGTTTGCAACTCCCGGACTTCAGGTAAACGCCCAGCAAAGACAAAACAACCCTCCCGTACAGACCATCCGCGGGATCATCACAGACGCAGCTTCGGGACACCCCATTTCGTACGCCACCGTACAATTGAGCGACCGTCCGGAAATCGGAGCTATCACAGATGAAGAGGGTAGGTTCACACTTCCGGATATCCCGGTAGGCAGACACTCCCTACGCGTTTCATTCATGGGATATGAACCCGCGGAATTCAAAGAGGTACTGGTGACTTCGGCCAAAGAGACCTCCCTGGAGATCCCCCTGAGGGAAAGCGTGACGGAACTGGCCGAAGTCTCTATCCGGCCGCAGGTGAATAAAGAGAAAGCCATGAACCCGATGGCAGTGACAGGGGCACGCATGATGAGTGTAGAAGAGGCCAGCCGCTACGCGGGAGGTATGGACGACCCGGCCCGACTGGCCAGCTCCTTTGCCGGAGTAGCCCCCAGTGTCTCCAACAACGGGATATCCGTACATGGCAATGCCCCTCATCTGTTGCAATGGAAGATGGAGGATGTGGAGATACCCAACCCCAACCATTTCGCAGACATCTCCACGCTGGGAGGCGGTATCCTCTCTTCGCTGAGTAGCCAGGTATTGGGAAATTCGGATTTCTATACCGGAGCTTTTCCCGCGGAATTCGGAAACGCTGTTTCGGGAGTGTTTGATATGAAACTGCGCAACGGCAATAACCAGAAATACGAACATACGTTGCAGGCGGGTATCCTGGGACTTGACATTGCCTCCGAAGGGCCTTTGAGCAAAAAACACAACGCTTCCTATATATTCAACTACCGCTATTCCACCACAGGGCTGTTGAACGATATGGGGATCGTGGATCTGGGTGGTGTGTTTAAGTATCAGGACCTCAATTTCAAACTGAATTTCCCCACCCGCCGGGCAGGTACTTTTTCTGTCTGGGGCACCAGCCTGATCGATACATATACCAATGACTTCGAAGAAACCCCGGAAAAGTGGGAGTTTCAGTCGGACCGGATGGAGTCTACCGTGAAGCAACAGATGGCAGCCGGAGGGATCAGCCACCGCTATTTCTTCTCCAACGATGCCTCTCTGAAAACTACTTTTGCCACTACCTATTCGCACCAGGATGCTGTGCAGGATCTCAGGGACGAGAGGTTGAATGCCACTCCGGACATCCGGCTGGATACGGAGACGACAAACTTTATCCTGACAAGTAATTACAACCGGAAATTCAGCGCCCGCCTGACAGGAAAAGCCGGAGTGACTTACACGCGTATGTTGTATGATATGGAATTGCAAATGGCTCCTTATGAGAAAGATCCGCTGCAGACCATTGCCCGTGGCAAAGGAGGGACAGATCTGATATCGGGATACGTAAGTGCTTCCATCGGTCTGGGAGACAAATGGCTGCTCAATCTGGGGGTAAACAGTCAGGTACTTACCCTGAACAACCAGTGGACGCTGGAAGGGCGACTGGGACTGAAATGGCAGGCTACGGACCGCACCTCATTGGCGTGGGCATACGGAACGCACAGCCGGATGGAAAAAATCGATGTATATTTCGTACGTACCCCGGAGACGGGAGAGAAGCTGGTCAACAAAGACCTGGACTTCACCAAAGCACATCATGCGATGTTCTCTTTCAGCCACAAACTCTCAGACAATATGCACCTGAAAATAGAACCGTATTTCCAGTATCTGTACGATGTGCCTGTGATTGCGGATAGTTCGTATTCCGTACTCAACCGGGATGTATTCTATGTAGAGTCTGCTCTGGTGAATGATGGGAAAGGATACAATTACGGGGTAGACCTGACCCTGGAAAAGTATCTCTCGAAAGGAATGTACTATATGTTTACCGGTTCAATCTTCGATTCACGCTACCGGGGTGGAGACGGAAAGTGGCACAACACCAAATTCAATCGTAATTTCATACTCAATGTCCTCGGAGGAAAAGAGTGGATGGTGGGACGTCACAAACAGAATATGCTGGGTGTGAATCTGAAATTCACCCTGCAGGGAGGAGACAGGTATACTCCGGTGGATGAGGTAGCCACATTGGCACATCCCGACAAATCCATACAGTACGACGAGAGCAGACCCTATTCGAAACAGTTTTCACCGATGTTTATCAGCAACCTGACAGTCAGCTACAGAATGAACAAACGGAACAGCGCGCACGAGATTGCCCTGAAGATGTTGAATGTCAACGGTTGTAAAGAGTATTACGGACACGAATACAATACGAAGACAGGAAAGATCGAAGCGCACCGGTCTACGATTTCTCTGCCAAACCTGAGTTATAAAATTGAATTTTAAGGAGTCGTCAGGTATTTGTTTTGTGGGAATAGCCGGATATGGGTTGGCTGTTCATCTCAGCTGACAATCAATTGTACGTATCAGCCGCATGGTGTATATATTGTATTAATTTCCAATTACATATACGTACCAGCCCCGTAGGAGCAATGTCATTCAGTTA
>DALZBD010000063.1:0-12160 GCA_031977515.1 Bacteroides sp.
CAGATTTAAACGTATCAGGATTTACAAGGAGAGTATTTCTATATAATATAGAAAATAGCATAGCTTTATATATCACTCTTCTGTGTAATTTCAATCCTACTTCGTAACGTACCTATGTGTTTTTAATCAGAGAATGGTGATGACGAAAGAATAAATCAGTAAATCGTATATAATTCGCTATCATTGGTGATAGCGAATCAGTCCTTCCATCGGGCTCTGGATGATGTTGCCTACCTGTATATCCAGTTCTGAAGCTACCTCTTTGAGAAGCTCCTGGTAGTGGAATGCTACTGATCCGATGAAATGTACTTTATTGTTTCTATAGTCGTACTGCATCACGTTGCGTACCAGGAAGGCACGGAAGCTTTGTATCACGAGGTTGCGCACAGACGGTTCGGTGATGTGCTGTGCGAGAAACGGCGATAGGCTGGCCAGGAACCGGTTGGGGAAAGGCTGGCGATAGACCCGGTCGATGATCTCGGCAGGGGTCAGGTTGAATGTCGCGAAGAACTTCTCTTTCAGTTCCGGTGTCATCTGGTTTTTGAGCAGGTCGCCCACCAGCAGTTTGCCCAGTACGGCACCACTACCTTCGTCGCCGAGGATATAACCCAGCGGGGATACATTGTTCACGATCTTCTCGCCGTCGTAGAAGCAGGAGTTGGATCCTGTGCCCATGATACAGGCGATACCTGCCTCTTTGCCACAGAGGGCACGGGCGGCAGCCAGCATATCGGTATTTACTTCGATTGCCTCTTCTATCTTCAGGTGGCTGGCAATTGCCCGGCGCACCATCTCTATCTTATCCGGAAATCCGCATCCGGCCCCGTAGAAGTAGACCGCATGGAGGTTGTCCGTTTCGAGTTGGGGCAACAGGGCGGTGGCGATTTCCTGGCTGATCTCCTCTTCCGACTGGAAAAATGGGTTGGTACCTTTGGTCTGGATCCGCTTTATGGGATCACCATTCTGTATGAGGCACCAATCTGTCTTGGTTGAACCACTGTCTGCTATTAGTCTCATATCTGTTTTCATTACACTTTAATTTACGATTGGACGATTTACTATTTACGATTGAAATTAGTTCCTTCTTATCTTTATACATTCGGGAATGTACAGCTATTTCTATATCCTATTTGACTATATTTGTTATTTTCTGTTTTCAATGTACTATCAATCGTAAATTGTAAATAGTCAAATAGTAAATTCTTTAGATCTTTATGTATATTTTCTTCTTATACAATATATACCCGATGCACCAGTTGAGCGCTACGAAGAGCAGGGCGTAGGCCAGTGATCCGGCGTAGTCACCAAACATCGGTTGCAGCAGTACCCGGTAGGCGTATGCATGGATGCTGATCATACCGTCTTCGTAGGGGAAGCGGATGTTGCCAAAGAGTATTCCAAGGAAAGCCCCCAGTACATACATAAACAGGGGATTGACACCGAAAGCCTCGAAAAAGCGGCTCCACTTTTTGTATCCTTTTACGTCGATGATCCATACCAGCAGGGCCAGGAAGCTGGCTCCCAGTCCGCAGGTGGTCAATACAAACGTGGGCGACCAAATCTTTTTATTGATCGGGCAGCCGTAGCTGAGCAGGAATCCGAGGAAAGTAAGGATCGTACCCAGCAGGAACAGGCGTTGTATCTTCTCGCCGATGTCTTTTACCTCCAACAACATCTTACCTGCGCAGAGGCCGATGAGCACGTGGGCGATCGACGGGATGGTACTGAGTATCCCCTCCGGCTCGATGCCGTTGTCGTTGTACATGTGATTGACACCCAGTATGGCACGGTCTACGATGGATAGTATATTGGTTTCGTTGTATGCAAATCCGTTGCCCAGATACAGCAACACGGTATATCCCGCCAGCAGCGAGAAGATCAGGTAGGGGATGTGCCGGTGTTTCATCGTGAGGGCGATAATGGCAGTGGCACCGTAGCAGAGAGCCAGGCGCGGCATCACCCCTAAGATGCGGATGCGGTCGAAGTTCCAGGCTGCTCTGCCGAGTCGTTCGAAGAAAGAGAACTCTTCTGTGCCCAGTACGTTGAAGGTACGGCAGAAAAGCGAAAACCAGGCGATACCCAGGCCGATGGCAAAGATCACCACCGTGCGTTTGAGTATCTTGAGACCAGCACTTGTGCTGAATGTGAATTCGTATTTGCGCAGGGAGATGTAGGTCGATATGCCCATGATAAACATGAAGAACGGAAAGACAAGATCTGTGGGGGTGAGTCCGTTCCAGGCCGCATGGCCAAGCGGGGCGTAGACCTTGCTCCAGGTACCGGGGTTGTTGACCATGATCATTCCGGCAATGGTGATGCCCCGTAGCACATCGAGGGCGAGCAATCGTTGGTTTGAGGTTTTGCTTTTCATATCTGTTGTGTGTTAAGTGAGGGTGAGTTTTTGTCATTCGTATGTGCAACCGTCTCTTTGCGGCGGGTGCATTTGTCTACTAAGTATACGATGGATACATAAGGTATGCCTGTGTTTTCGGAAAGTCCGATCTCGCAGGTACGGCTGTTGGAATATCCAGTCTGTATGCCCCATTTCTCGATCTGCGGCCGGAGCTTGCGCAGGGCGTATGTGTTGAGTTCGGGATGGGTAAATCCCTTGTCGCCCGCAAATCCGCAGCATCCCACCTCTTCGGGTACGATCACCTGATTGGAGCAGAGGGCCGCCAGTGCCTGTAGGGTACCTGCCAGTCCCATCTTGCGCATGGAGCAGGTGATATGGATAGCCACCGGACGGTGGGTAGGGGTAAACTCCAGTTTGTCCCGCAGGAACGTATAGATAAACTCTGCCGGTTCGTAAAGCTTCACCTGCTTCATGGTGTGTCTCATGCGGTGCAGGCAGGGGCTCTGGTCGCACAAGACAGGGTATCTGCCTTGTCCGCTGGCTTCGTAGAGCGCGGCTTCGAGTTCGGCTGCTTTGCGGTCGGCAATGTCGATCATGCCTTTGCTTTCCCAGATGGTACCGCAGCAGAGCTTATCCATCTCTGCGGGGAAGATCACCTCATACCCTGCTTTGTGCAATAGAGAGATCATCTTATTCACCAGGGGCAGCTCTTCCGGCGATTTGCGGGCCAGTCCCATCGTCTGATTGATGCAACTGGGGAAGTAGACTACTTTGAGCGGTACCTGGTTGTCTGCCGTCTCTTTCTTTGTCTTCTGTCCGATGCGATACGCTTTGGGCATATAGGGTGTCCACTGCGGGATGTGTAAGCCTTTGTGCATACCACGGGTGACGGCGCGCATCAGCGAAGTGCCTGCCACGGCATGCGCTGTATGGGCCAGGGTGAGTACCGGACGCAGCATACTCTTCACTCCGGAGAGATGACGGGATGTCCAGTCTCCGACCCTGTATCCGGTGCTTCCGGGAGGGAAGCCGGCCTGTCGCAGGTCGTGCGTCATCTCGCCCGTATTGATGCTCATGGGGCAACTGGTGGAGCAGAGTCCGTCGCCCGCACAGGTCTCGTTGCCCGGATAGCGGTATTGCTCTTCGAGGTGGGTGAGCCGTGCCGGGTCGCTGCCCTCTGTGCGCAGGCGGGAGATCTCTCGCTGCACCACGATGCGTTGGCGTGAAGAGAGGGTGAAGCCACAGGAGAGACAGTTGACTTCGCAGAAGCCACATTCGATGCAACGGTCTACATGATCGTTGGTCAGCGGCAGTGGTTTGAAATTGCTGATGTGACAATGGGGGTCGTCGTTGAAGATGACACCCGGGTTGAGCAGGTTCTTCGGGTCGAACAATGCTTTCACTGCCTGCATGGCTTCGAAAGCATCCGTACCCCATTCGGCTTTGACATACGGAGCCATGTTGCGCCCGGTGCCGTGTTCGGCTTTGAGCGAACCGTCGTACCTGTCTACGACCAGTGTCTTGACCTCTTCCATCAGCCGTTCGTACCGTCTCACTTCGGCCTCCGTACCGAAAGATTGATTGAGGATAAAGTGATAGTTGCCTTCCAGCGCATGGCCGTAGATGCAGGCATCGTCGTAGCCATGAGCGGCAAGGAGCGCCTGTAGCTCGGCAGTGGCTTCCGGCAGGTGTTCTACCGGGAAGGCGACATCTTCGATCAGGCAGGTAGTACCTAAGGGGCGTGTACCGCCCACGGAGGGGAAGATGCCCGAGCGGATGGCCCAGTATTTGGAGTATTCTTCTTCCTTGTCTGTAAACTGTACCGGGGTATAAGTATCAAATGACTGCAACGTCTCTTGGATGGTGCGGATATGAGCCGCCAGTTGTTCCTTGCTGTCGGCTTTTACCTCGGTGAGCACGGCAGTGAGTCCCTGTCCCGTGGTATCGCCTACCGAAGAGAGCGATTTGCTATCGAGCAGTTCGGCTCCTTTCACGATCCATTTCCCCTCGTCGGTCAATCTCTTCATGGCCTGTACGGCACGGCAGGCCTCCCGCAGGTCGCTGAAGTAGAGCATGGCACTTGCTTTGTGCGGATAGTCGTGCTCGGTGAGCATGGTCACCTCTGCCAGGAAAGCCAGTGTACCTTCGGAGCCCACCATCAGGTGAGTGATGATGTCAAACGGATCGTCGTAGAGCACAAAGGGCAACAGGTTGAGTCCTGTCACATTCTTGATGGAGTATTTGTGGCGGATGCGCTCTGCCAGTGCCTGATTGGCACGGATGTGATCACGCAGACAGCAGATTCTTTCGATGAAATGGGGCTTTTTGTTCTGGAATTCCCGGCGACTGTCTGCATTGCCTGTGTCGAGCAGGGTGCCGTCGGCCAGGATGATGCGTGCCGACAGCAGCATCCGGTCGCTGTTGGCATGCGTGCCGCAGTTCATGCCCGAAGCGTTGTTCATCACAATGCCTCCTACCATGGCACTCTTGACAGAAGCCGGGTCGGGTGCGAATTTCCGTCCGTAGGGCCGCAAGATCTCATTCACCCGCTGGCCAATGAGGCCGGGTTGCAGGCTGATGGTCTTGTGGTCGTCAGAGATGCGGTAGCCTTCCCAGTGTTTCCCGGCGATCACGAGGATGGAGTCGCTGATGGCCTGTCCCGAAAGGCTGGTGCCTGCGGCACGGAAAGTGACGGGCAGACCGAGACGGTCGGCTGTCTGCAAGAGGCGGATCACCTCTTCTTCCTGTGCCGAACGGACTACGATCTGAGGGATCAGTCGGTAGAATCCGGCATCGGTGCCCCAGGCGAGTCGTCGCAACTCGTCGGTATAGATCCTGTCGGCGGGGATAAATGCTTTTATCTCCTGTAGGAATTCCTGGTATGTATGCTTTTTGTCCACGTAATATATATAGCTTTAGACGCATTTCTGAGACGCAAAGTATTGCGTCTCTACAAGTGTATCACTTTCAAAAGAAAATACAATCGGTGTAGAGACGCATAGTTGCGTCTCCCATATTTGCATCTCTCATACGAAAGTGGGTATATGTAAACAATATCTTCATTATTTATATAAATAATAGCGTTTGGAAAGCCGTCGGAAATCTTCCACGTCTTTGTACCAGTAGTCGCGGATGTCTTCCCAACGGTTGTTCACGGCAAACCGTTTGCGGATCTCGTCGCTTCCCGATACCTTGTCGAACATATTGAAACGCCCTTCGTTGGCATGGTCAAATACGGCACGGTCGGGGTGCAACACGGCGGCCTCCTGCATCACGAGAAACTGGATGTCGCTCAGCCCTGCTTTCTGAAAATCGTTGATGTGTACCTGTACCCCCTGCATATGCTCGCCCTGTCCTACGGAGTAGAACGGTTTGATATGGATGGGGCGGAAAATCACGCCGGGAAGGTTCAGGTTGTTGAGGTTTCGGGCCAGTGCCTCGGCATCGAGCCAGGTGGT
Organism: Bacteroides sp.; assembly: GCA_031977515.1. Taxonomy (GTDB): domain Bacteria; phylum Bacteroidota; class Bacteroidia; order Bacteroidales; family Bacteroidaceae; genus Bacteroides. The sequence continues at coordinate 5,812 of DALZBD010000063.1, forward strand.
AGCAAACATCTGGAAAGGGATGGTGTAGCCCACACCGATAGACATATAGCCCAACTCTCCGAGGATACCCGATACGGGATAGAAAATAGCGGAGTGCGGATGGGGTATATGCGGCGAAGAGGGGATCCATTGTAGTCCGGTCTGCGTATAGTCCATTTTGCGTTTCCAACCTTTCATCTTTACCACGTGCAGCTTGCATGGCTTGCCCAGCATGTTCTCTCCGTTGAGCATCAGCGCGAGTTCTCCACAGGTAAGGCCATAAAGATAAGGGATTTTGAACTGACTTACAAATGAAATGAAGCCGTCTTCCGTGAGATTTCCTTCGATTTTCAGACCACCTACCGGATTAGGGCGGTCAAGTACTACCAGTTCGATGTCGTTTTCCGCGGCTGCTTCCATGGCCAGACCCATGGTGCTGATGTAGGTAAACGAGCGGCAACCGATGTCCTGGATGTCATACACCAGTACGTCTACTCCCTCGAGCATTTCCGGGGTGGGTTTACGGGTCTTTCCGTACAGAGAGAATACCGGTACGCCTGTAGAGGGGTCGGTGGTATTGTCTACCTTGTCTCCGGCGTGTACATCGCCACGCACACCATGTTCCGGGCCGTAGAGGGCTACCAGTGTCACGTTGGGGGCTTCGTTGAGGATGTCAATGGTCGATTTGAGATTGTTGTCTACTCCGGTGGGATTGGTGATCAGGCCTACCCGTTTGCCTTCGAGGCATTTGAAGTTTTGTTCTTTGAGGACCTCAATACCGGTCTTTATGGTTATTTTCTGTGCCTGCAGTCCGATGCTGAATGAAAGGATCAGAGCGGTGAGCGTGAGTTTTATTGTTTTCATTGTTCTATGATTAATTGGGGGGTATTTTCTATATGATTTTATGTGTGGACACCTGATGTCTTTGGGATAGCGAGGCCTGTGGCATGCAGGGTGTTTGAGACGCAAGGTATTGCGTCTCTACATGGTTTGTGCTTTCTTTTGAAAATGATACACTTGTAGAGACGCAATACTTTGCGTCTCAGAAATACATCTGAATACAGAAATACATCTGAATACAGAAACGTGTCTGAATGCAAAAACGGATGATATGTAACAATACCTTTCATGGATTTATACTTTCCTTCCAAATAGCGGATCCATCTTTTTATATACCAGATAAGAGGCAAAGATACCCGGCAGTGTACACAGACACACCCAGATAAAGAAATTGGTATATCCCAGTTGCTCCTGTATCCATCCGGCAGCCATACCCGGCAGCATCATACCCAGTGCCATGAATCCGGTGGCGATGGCGTAGTGAGCCGTTTTGCTCGGGCCGTCTGCAATATAAATAAGGTAGAGCATATAGGCGGTGAATCCGAAGCCATAGCCGAGTTGTTCCACGGCCACACAACTGGTTACCAGCCAGAAATTGTCTGTCATCGACCAGGAGAGCCATACGTAGAGAATATCGGGCAGGTTGATGGCAATTGCCATCGGGATGATCCATTTTTTGAATCCGTCTTTCGAGATCAGCAGTCCTCCCACGATACCGCCTACCAGCAGAGAGACCACACCGATGGTTCCGTAGATAAGACCTACGTCTGCTGTAGCCAGTTGCAGTCCTCCGGCCTGTGACGTATCGAGCAGGAAGGGAGAGGCGATCTTGGCCAGCTGCGATTCTCCCAACCGATAGGTGAGGATAAAGAAGAACATCAGGCCAAGGTTTTTCTTCTGAAAGAAGGTAGCAAAGGTCTTAAAGAAATCCTCTGTCATCTGACTTGCGCTAAGCCCCTCACGCTTGGTGTCGCTGGTGGGGTAGGGCAGGATGGCCTGGTGATACAGGGTGAGGCCGATGAAGATAGCCGCTACCACATAGAATGTGATGCTCCAGGCCAGGGGGATGTTTCCGCCAACGGAAGCAAATATCTTGCCTTCGGACATCCATCCGGCGATCATCACGAGGATACCCTGCCCGAAGATCGAAGCAAAGCGGTAGAAGGTATTACGGATGCCCACGAAGAAAGACTGCTCGCCCGAGGTGAGCCCCAGCATATAGAAGCCGTCGGCGGCGATGTCGTGGGTGGCCGAACTGAATGCCACCAGCCAGAAGAAGGCCAGCGTGGATTGCAGGAAGAAGGTGGTGGGGATACAGAAAGCGATACCGGCAAATCCGGCCGCGATCAGCCCCTGCATAGCAATTACCCACGCACGTTTGGTCTTGACCAGGTCTACAAAGGGGCTCCAGATGGGTTTGATCACCCACGGCAGATAGAGCCACGAGGTGTAAAGAGCAATTTCCGTATTGCTCAGTCCCAGGTTTTTGTACATGATCACGGCCACGGTCATCACCGTCACATAGGGCAGACCCTGTGCGAAATAGAGTGTAGGGATCCATGCCCACGGGTTGCGGGTGGTCTTCCTGTTTGCTGCTTTTCCTTCTTGCATGGTATGTGTGTGTTTAATGAATATTCTGTCCGGGGTTATTCGTACAATCTCTCGAGCGACGCGCCGATGTAGTAATGGAGCAGGATGTCGCGGTAGGGATAGCCCTGCGCGCCCATCACGGCAGCTCCGATCTGACACAAGCCTACTCCGTGTCCCCAGCCTGCCCCCACGAGGGTGAAGCTGCCCGGAACCCCGTCCTGTATGTCTGCTTTGTTCGCAACAAAAGCCGAACTGTAGAGATGTGAGGTGGAGAAGGTACGGCGGATCTCCAACTCCTTTCCGATGGTGAGCGTGCGCTTACTGCCGACGATACGCAGACGCACGAGACGACCCGAACTGCCCCTTTCCACCGGGATCAGGTCCAGGATATCGCCAAAGTCGATGCCCGAACGCTGTCGCACCAGGTCGGCGATCTCCTGTTGGGTATAGGTTACTTTCCAGCGGTAGAAATCGGTGGTCTCCTGATCGTAATTATTGAGCACCTGTCCGAGGATGTGCTTGTCGGTAGTGTTGCAGAAAGCATCGGGTGTGGTGCGTATCCATTGGATGGCCTCCGCTTCCTGATGCAGATCGGGCAACCATGTATCCGCTTTGTAGTCGCGCTGAGGAGCCAGGTAGGGGTAGCGTATGTCTTCCCAGCAGTTCTGAAACTCTTCGAACGCTCCTCCACAACATTTCGAGAAGCGGGCGTCGCAGATCCTGCCGTCGTACATCAGGTTTTCTCCGCGGGTGCTTTCCACGGCTTCCCTCACAGGTTGGGTAGAGGCGCGGGTGATGCCCTGGTAGCGTTGACAATGGTCGTCGGCGCAGACATCAAAGCGGGTATGGTCTTCACGGTCGTACCAGCGGATACGCTCTTCATCGTTTTCCCAACCCGAGATATAGGACGTTTCCGATCCGGAAAGCTCTTTGTTTTTCTCTATCTGAGCCATCAGCCAGCTGCGTGAGATCACGGCGTGCGCTTTGAGCAGTTCGAGAGAGGCCGTCGCGCTCATCTCCGAAGAGATCACGCTGATGAGGTATTCCTCTACGGGAAGTCTGTTGATACCGGTCAGCTTTTCGTCTTCCACTATGATCCTGAGTGAGCCCATGAAGCGTTGGTCTTCTTTGCGCTCCCAGTGGAAGTTGATACCGATGGTCACATCCAGCAGATCGAACGAGGCATCCGCTGCGGTGGGTGTGAACATCAGTTCGTCGTATAGCTTGCCCTGCCACAGGATCTTGCCGTCACAATAGGTGGCTGTCTGCTTTCCGGTCACTTCTTCCCCGGCAAAGCAGTAGGGAGTAGAAAACACAAATTCGATCTGTGGCTCAAACAGGATGCCCACATCTACACATGGCTCTTTCATAGTTTTTCTTTTATGCGTTGTTTCAACTCACGGAAAGCCTCTTTACCGATACATACCTCCGACAGTATGCCGGCGATGTCTTCCGGAGTGATCTTTTCGAAATCCTTCTCCAACGGAGTGATGAATACTCCACCCATATCCACCGAAGCGGGGCTGATGAGCAGGTTGTCTTCTCCCTCTGCGAAGTAGCAGGAAGGGCGATGCCGGGCGCGGGGAAAGAGGGCAGCAACCCAGGTGTTGCCCTCTTTCCAGGCAAGCAGGTTCATCATCGGCTCCTCTTCCCCTTCGGGTATCTCCATGGCATCGTAGACCATGCGGAACAGCTCCACGGCATCTTCCGCATTTGTAGATTCAATGATCAGTGGGTGGCGCAGGGTGTCGTTGGTCTGCCACAGAGTAGCCTTCTTATACGATACGATCTTTTCTGTCTTGCTCTCGTGCCAGCTCTCTTCGAAAGGCATGAAGCCTTTGTTGCCAGCCTGGAAATGTACATGATCTGGTGCCGAAGCTCCGCATTTGGGACCGTTGTAGAAGATCACGTAGTAGTTGAGTGCCTGGGCCAGTGCCAGCATATCTCCGAAGCGGTGGGCGATGCGTTGGTCCACATGAGCCGTGTCGGGGATGGTCAGGTGCTTGGGGAAGATCGGGAAGGGATTCACGAGGATGGTGTAATGCCCTCCGAATGCTACGCCCCGCTGTATGGAAGGCAGATTCTCCTTGCAGAGAAAACACTTGCGCTCCCGGATCGACTGGCTGTCTACCTTAGCAGCAGAGGAGGTGATGCGGGCGGGGTTGAACTGTACCTTATAGGGTGTGCCACCGACATTCAGCGTGCGGGTGCGCACCCCGCCCAGTGCCTCGTAGTTGGTACGGGCAAGGTCCCAGTCGCGGATCTGTTCGGTGAGGAGTTGATGTACGGCTTCTTTCATACAGCGTCAGGCGTTGGCTTTGTTCATCGCGATACGGGCCTGGAGTTCCCAGGTACGGATGCGGTCTTTGTACAGGTTGTGGCTGTTCATCTTCACGATGTCCAGCGAAGCGTCTGAGTTGTCGTCCCACCGGCGGCAGAGATAGACTACGTCATAGACACGGCCGATCTGGAAACGACGGGAGAAGTTGAGACCCAGTGCGTAGTCTTCGCCATAGCTGGTGTTGGGCACCTTGATCTCACGCAGTACCGGAGTATAGAAAGCACGGGGCGCACCCAGCCCGTTGATGCGGAGGGCGTTGTTGCGGCCGTTGTCCGGTGTCCACTCCTTGTGGTCGATGATGCCCGGAGGGATCATGTTCATGTCGAAGTCCGTCATCATATAGGTACCTACCACCATGGCGCAGTTTTGCTCGTAGAACGCATTGACCATGGTTTGCAGGGTATTTTCGTCTTTGTACACGTCGTCGCTGTCAAGTTGCACGGCAAACTTTCCGCAGGCTTCGTTCTGCACGCCGAGGTTCCAGCAGCCACCAATACCGAGGTCCTGGCGGGTTGGGATCACGTGGATCAGGCGTTTGTCGCCGGCAAACTCCTGTATCGCTTCCGTGGTACCGTCTGTGGAGAAGTTGTCTACCACGATCAGATTAAACTTAAAGTCGGTCTTCTGACTCAGTACCGAACGGATGGCATCGCGGATGGTGCGGATGCGATTGCGCACAGGGATGATCACCGAGGCTTCGTATTCGAAATTGCCCGCATCGAAAGCGATCGGTTCGAATTCCGGTTTCAGATAGCCGCCGATCTCTTTGAGGTGCTCGGTGCAGGCCTGTTCCATTTCGATTTGTACGCCGCGATTTTTCGGATCTACATAGTCGAAGATCTTCTCGCCGCTCTTGCGGGTATCCTGCTCTACTTCCGAGTAGAGGTATTCGTTGATGTGCACCAGCGGGTATTTTTGCGAGAGTTTCAGACGCAGGTCGTACATGCCGGCAAACCCGTAACTGGCTTTCATGCGCGAGGCAGACTCTTTGAGGGCATCTGAGCAGAAGAGCAGGACCGAACCGAAGTTGAAGTCGTCACGCAGACTGCCCTGCTGGTAGTCGATTACCGGAGCGTTGGTCTTGCTCTCTCCGCAGATCTGATAATGGTCTGCATAGATCATACCCGCACCCGAGTCGGCAGCCAGCATGGTCATGCGTTCGAGGGCAAACATACCCATTTCCAGCGTTGTATATTTGGTGTAGATCAGGCTGTAGCAGGCATCCGAACGTTCGGCGATCGTTTTCAGCGTGCTGCTTGCCTGCAATCCTTCTATCCGGATCACTTCGCATCCTTCGATGGTTTCGGTCGTCGGTTCTGTGGCCAGCAGATAGATCTTGCTTACCAGGTCACTCTCTTTCAGTCCCTGAACGGTCTTCTCTGCCTGTGCTATTCCTGCGAAAGGAACAAAGCAATTGATGGTCATTTTCATATTTATCTGTTATTGTAGGTTTAATTTTAATTTATTCTATTGTTTTCTATATTGTCTTTTATTCTGTTCTGTTTTTCTTTTTTGAAGGTGTGTCATAAATCCCTTCTGACTTTGATAAAGTTATAAATTGTAAGTTTGCCCCACTGCCCGGAAGCCCGAAGGGCTTCC